>JAMOMT010000198.1 GCA_027066965.1 Archaeoglobaceae archaeon | reverse complement strand
GGATGAAGTATGCAGGTAGTGAAGTCAGACAGACTTGAGGACGCATTAAAGAGGAACCCCCATCTGAAGGAGTACATTGCCAAGTTCAAGAAAAAAGAGGGTACCATCCCCAACTTCGTCCCCTCCCTGACGAGGGACATGAAGTCCCTGCCGAGGCCCAACCTGATATATCCGGTAGGAGACCCAATTTTCATCCACATCTGGACGGATAGAGAGGGAGACAAGCACTACATAGCAATAGAGCCGAGACTGAGCGAGAAGGACGAGGAGAAGTTCAACCTGATAATGGACAGAATGCTTGAGCTCGCTCCATACGAGAAGGTGCCGAGTAGCGACGAGGAAATGGAGAAGTTGATAGACAAGCTTTTCGACAAGGTTACGACGATAACAAAGACACCTCAGCCAGTTGTGAAGAAAAAGAAGTTCTCTTTTGGAGTTAATGTGGAAAAAGTACCGATAACGAGGGCCGAGGCAATCAAGTTCAAGTACATGATAAAGAGAGAGGTCGTCGGAGTAGGGCCGTTAGAACCTCTGGTCAGAGATCCGTACATCGAGGATATACACGTCATAGGCCCTCATAACACGCACATCGTTCACAAGATCTTCGAGATGATGCCGACGAACATCGACTTCAAGGATGACCTCTACATGGCAGAGTACCTGAAGAACCTCGGAGAGAGGATGGGTAGGCCGGTGAGCGAGAGAACACCAATAGTTGACGGCTCTCTACCGGACGGAAGTAGGATCAACATTATCTACAGCACGGATGTCTCCCTCAAGGGCCCCTCCTTTACTATCCGAAAGTTCACTGCTGTTCCTATCAGCATAACCCAGCTCATAAACTGGGGAACTCTCTCGGCTGAGGTAGCAGCTTACCTCTGGCTTTGCCTGGAGTACGGAATGAGTATATGGGTTAGTGGAGAGACTGCGAGCGGTAAGACGACAACTCTCAACGCCATGATACCCTTCATCAAGCCCAATTCGAAGATTTATACGGCTGAGGATACTCCTGAGGTTCAGGTCCCTCACCCAGTCTGGCAGCAGCTCAATACAAGAGAGAGAGGTGAAGTGGGAAAGGTCGACCTGTTCGACCTGCTTAAGGCAGCTCTGAGGAGCAGGCCGGACTACATAATAGTCGGTGAGATTAGGGGTAAGGAAGGTTCCGTCGCTTTCCAGGCGATGCAGACAGGCCACCCTGTTCTCGCTACGTTTCACGCTGGTAGCGTAAAGAAGCTCATTCAGAGGCTTACCGGAGATCCGATCAACGTTCCGATAACTTTCGTCGATAACTTGAATGTTGCTCTCATACAGCAGGCAGTTTACAGAAAGGGACAGTTCCTCAGGAGATGTCTGGTTGTCGAGGAAATAGAGGGCTATTACGAGGACATAGGTGGGGTTGTGACGAGAACAGTTTTTGAGTGGGACTCTGTTACTGACAAGCACATCTTTAGAGGATTATATAACTCATACATTCTGGAGAATAAGATAGCTCAGACTGCTGGTTACGAAGATCCAAGACAGATTTACGAGGAGATGATGCTGAGGGCGAGAATTCTTGAAAGAATGATCGAACTCAAGATTTTCGACTACTACGAGGTCGTGAAGGTGATCTGGAGCTTTTACAAGAAGGGTATAGAGGGTCTGCCCTTTAGGTTGTGAGGTGATAATATGTTCGAGAGCCTCAGGCACTGCGGCGTTAAGCCTGAAAGGTACTTCAAGTTCGTCTTCGCTCCTCTTACTGGAGCAGCCCTTATTATCTTGCTTCTGGTCATGCTCCTTTCAACTCAGCTTTTCAAGTTACTCGGCCTCTTCGCGATCCTTCTCTACTTTATTCCAGTCATGCTCCTCCTGATAACTGTACTCTACCCGAAGATCGTTGTCGGGAGAATGAGGAACCAGATAGACAACAACATTCACTTCTACATAACCCATATGGGTGCTCTCTCAACTTCTGACATAGATAGAAAGGAAATGATGAAGATAATCGCCAACAGGAAGGAGTACAAGGCTCTTGCTGAGGAAACGAGGAAGATATACCTGCTTATGGAGAAGTGGAACAGAAACCTCTCTCAGGCGTGCAGGTTCGTCGCCAGGAGGACTCCAAGCAAGATATTCTCTGAGTTCCTTGACAGGATGGCTCACGAACTCGACAGCGGTGAGGACTTCAAGGACTTCATAAAGAGGGAGCAGAAGACAGTGATGAACGCTTTCGCAACGAACTACCAGGGTAAGCTCTACAGCATAGACATATTCAAGGAAGTTTACACATCTATAATAATTTCCCTATCCTTCTTCGCAGCTTTCGCGATAATAATGCCTTTCCTCACAGGGATAAGTATTACATTCATGTTTAATATAATAATGATAATCTTTATAATAGTCGAGCTTGGTGTCCTCGTTTACTTGAAATCCGTTGCACCTGACGATCCAGTGTGGCAGACGTCTGGAGAGATGACGGAAGTTGACTGGAAACTCTACAAGTACTTCTACGTGTCGATGATCGCATGCCTCGTAATATTTGCAGTTCTACTCTTTGCAAATTACGTTTACAAAATAGTCAGTATACCAGTGCCGTTCGTAGTAGCCCTAACGGTAACACCTCTCCTAATCCCCGGATACATGTCGAGGAAGGAAGAGGCTGTGATAAGAGACAAGGACAAGAACGCACCATCTTTCATAATGAGTCTTGGTGCCTCAGCATCAGCGAGAGGTGGAGATGTACTTGAATCCTTAAAGTTTCTAACTGCCCACGACTTTGGGTCTCTCACGAAGGATGTAAGGAACCTGTACAAGAGGCTGAAGACGAGGATAAACAAGAGGAGGGCCTGGGAGAAGTTCAGCATAGAGACGGGAAGTAACTTGATCTATCGCTTTACGGACATGTTCGTCGAGGCAATAGGACTTGGTAGTGACCCTAAAGATGTTGCAGAGATAATAGCTGATAACTTCACAGTTCTCAATAATCTTAGAGCTAGGAGGGCACAGACAGCAAGCTCTTTCGTCGGAATAGCCTATGGAGTAATCATAGGAATCGCTTTTTCCTTGTACATATCTTTTGGAGTTGTTCAGTCGATGAACACGCTCTACTCAAAACTCCACATCCCGAACTCGTTCGTTGGTGGGATACTTCACACCGTTCCAGCTTCCAACCTTGCGGTGCTCAATGCAGTTGTATTTTTCATACTACTTGTGCACGCCATAATATCCTCAATGGCGATAAAAGTGATGGACGGTGGGAGATTCATGAGCTCTCTCGTTCATCTTGTTGGCATGACGTGGGTTGCTGCAATAGCTGGATACGTGTCCCACACAGTGATGCTGAATATGTTGGGAATAAACTTTTGACGTACTCTGAATATTTTTGCACTTGGTAGAGAAATGCTTTTATTTCATTCTCATTACAATAACTATGGTGATAGCCATGAATGTTCAGAGCCTTTTAACAATAGACCCTCATATCTTGAGGTCTCTGAACAAGAGCGTGCTGAGGAAAAAAGTCCTGATGCACCTCGATAACGTTTATCCTAACGCTGATTACCTCGCAAACATAGCGAGGGCAATAGGTAGCGATCCTTCAAATGTTCTCGGGTGTCTGAGAGGGATGGGTAACAGGTACAACGGTAACAGCTCTCTTATAGAACTCGGGCTCGTCGAGGTTGTAGAGAAGGACGGTTACAAGTACTACCGCATAACCGACCTCGGTAAAAAAGTCGTGAAGTACATGAAGGAGGTGTACGGCCTGTGATACTCCTGAAGGCAGAAAGAAGACTCGAAGAAACACTTGACTTCATGTACGGTTACCTCACTCTGAGAGCGTACTTCTTCACGCTTCGAACCCGCTTAAACGAGTCAGGAATCGGTTTTCCCAACAGTAGCTATGCGGAGATGTGGATGAACGCTTTCGGGTCTGTGGATAAGGAGAAACTCCTTAGAAATGCTTTCGAGTTCGTGAGTAGGGAGTGTGACGCATCTTGCATAGATCTGTGCGACACTTTCGACAGGGCATCTTACTTCGCTCTCATCCACCCGAACCACCCGAACATAACCCTCGGCTTTGTGAAGGATGCTGATCTATGGAACATATGGCTTAGCGAGTCTCCCTTTAGCGTTGCGAGGGAGGTAATAGCGGAAATTCTCGGGCTTGGGCAGGACAGTATTAAGCTTGTGGACCTTGGTTGCGGGAGCGTTTCTCCTGCTTACTACGGAAGCGTAATGGGGTCAAAGGGTGTGTATTCGGGGATAGATGCATCTCACTCTATGGTGAGAATAGCCGAATCCAAGGTGAGGGCCGAGAGGCTCGACTGGGTGAGCGTCAGGAGAGATAACGCTGAGACGAGACTCGTTGCGAAGAGAAAGTACGATGCAGTTATATGCTCGTCTCTGCTCCAATACACGTCCATTCAGCCCGTTCTCAGGAACGCAGGAGAGCTGACTGATTATGACGGTGTGCTTGTGATATTCTCTGAGCTTTTCAGAGATGTGGAGCCAGAGAAGGAAAAGATCATGAACCTGTACTACTCTCTTGTTCCGGGATTCAGGAGTTTTCCTGCAATTTCGGAAATTCTGGATTGTCTGGATTCGATGGGCGTGAGCTACCGTTACAAGGCAGGTAGAAACATTCTCCTCGTGGAATTCAGTGGGAGATGAGGTGTCCTAGGAGCTAGTAACTCAGGGCAGCAAAATAAAAAATCAGGAGGGTTTTTCCATGAGTTTTCTCTTTTTCAGGACCCTGCCATCCTTCGCGTGAGGAGTTCTCAACACGGAGTCGCAACACTTTTCGAGCTCTCTTGCCTCGTCAGCC
>JAMOMT010000197.1 GCA_027066965.1 Archaeoglobaceae archaeon | reverse complement strand
TTCTGTTCTTTTTGGTCAGAGCCCTGAGCTCTTTCTCAAACTCTTGAGTTACGAGGACTCTGTAGGTTATTGTATCGACTTTACACTTTTAATATTTAAAATTTGTATTACATCCTAACATAATTACACCGAGGTTATCGGGATTTAAAATTGCAGAAAAAGATAAATTTTTAAAAATTAAGCTCCAAACTTCTCCATCCTGTCAACAAGGTCTAAGGCAATCCTGAAAAGGTCCATGCCCCTTATCCTACACAACCCGCCCTTCCAAGCTTTTAGCTCAGAAAACTCCTCTACGTCGTCAACTCTAACCCCCTCGTGCACCACAATTACTGGAACTGGGTCTCCCGTGTGCTCCTTGATGCTAACGGGAGTGGAATGATCTGCAGTAACTACTAGGCACACGTCCCTGAAGTCAAGACTGAGGAGAGGCTCTATTGCCTTATCGACTTTCTCTATGAACTCTTTTTTACCCTCAAAATCGCCATCGTGACTCAGCTCGTCCGTTGCCTTTATGTGCAGCAGAACGAAGTCGTACTTCTTCAACGCTTCAAGAGCAGCCTTTACCTTGTTGTCTAAGTTCGTGTTCCTGTTTCCAGTTGCACCTTCAATATCCGGCACGTATCCCTTCAGCAGCCTTCCTATCCCCTTTATCAAAGTCGTGCCGGCTATTACAGCCAACTTCATACCGTGCATCTCCTCGAAGCTCGGTATATGTGGGCACTTTCCAACACCTCTTAGCAGAACCACGTTCGCCTTTGGTAGCCCCCTCTTTTCTCTCTCTGCATTCAGCGGGTGGTTTTCGAGTATTCTGTGAGCCTGCTCCATGAACGAGTTCACAATCTCAGCTGTCCTCTTTGCCTCCTCGCTATCATCTAACGGCACGCACCTCTTCACTTTCTCTCCAACTTTGTGTGGGTCTGTATCGCTTATCTTGTCCGAAAGGTTTTCTCCCCTGAGCACCAAAGCCCCTCTGTGCCCGCTCCCCCTCTTGAAAATGAACTCGACTCCAAATTCGCTAAGGTCGACGCCCTCATTTATCGCCTTCTCAAGCTCGTCCGTTTCGCTTATCCTTCCAGCCCTTCTATCAACGACTACTTTTTCGAATACACTCTCTCCTTCTCCCTCTACCGTCGCAAAGTTAACTCTGAAAGCGATATCTCCCGGCTTTACGTCAACTCCTGCCCCAGCTGCCTCTATCGGACCTCTGCCAGTGTAGTACTTGTATGGGTCGTACCCAAGCAGTGAAAGGTGCCCTGTATCGCTTCCCGGCCTTATTCCGGGGGAAATCGTGTCCATTATCCCGTTTATTCCCATTTTGGCGAGTTTATTCATGTTTGGCGTTTTCGCTTCGCTGAGCGGGGTTTTTCCGTCGATAGGCCTGTCTCCCAGCCCATCCAGAACTACAAGAAGAACCTTACTCATGATTCAAGTTGCCTGCAAAGCTTTAAAGTTTTTATTACCTGAAATCAGAAACAATAGTTGAACTAATTAGGAAGTTAAATGAGGTTCACACCAACTCTTCTTTCGATCTCTATTCCAAACTCCTCCGTCGTGTGGCCAGTTTTCATGGTCTTGACGATTTTCAGGTATCGCCCGTCCTTCTTCATCCTCAGGCTTATGACGTTGCAGCAGACCTGCTGTATCGCTACTTCAAAGGATCGGGAGTGCATACCCCTTACCGCGTTTATTATACCAACAGCAGAATTTGCTCTTGCTGTCTTTTTCATTTTTTGAAGGAGTTCGTAGGCCCTTCTTTCCCCGTGCACGAATGCTACTGATGATATAGAGTCGAAAACGAACCTTTCGCACGACCTTATTTCTCTTTCGACGACCTCCTTCAGCCCCTCGAACGTGTAGTCCTCGCTTGAGAACATGTCTATGAATCTCAAAACGCCTGAGGATTCGTATCTTTTAACGTCCCATCCAAGAGATCTCATGTTTTCTTTGATGTCCTCTGGCTGGTGGTCTATGCAAAAGTAAACGCTTCTAAAACCGAGTTCTGCTTGGATATACACGAACTGCTGGCATATCACCGACTTCCCTGTTCCAACGTCTCCAAGTAAGAGAACTAACGAAGGTATGGGTATTCCACCGTTAAACGCTGCGTCCAGTCCTTCTATGCCCGTTGTGGTCCTTTCTGGAGATTTCTGTTCCATCATTATTATCACTCTAATAATCTCGACAACCACAGATATATATTTTTTTATTCTGGCTCATTCAGCCCCTGAAAACTCCGGAAAGGTTAAAACGACGGCAAAAATTTTTGAAAACTTTGCTGTACGTTAAGCGGTGCTAGAAGTGGAAAGAAAGGAGTATGTCACTCACCCACTCATAAAGGAGAACACAGTTGAGAGGAGAGCTTACCAGATATCGATAGCAGCAACTGCTCTGATGTACAACACCCTCGTGATTCTTCCCACTGGTTTGGGAAAGACTACGGTAGCACTCCTTGTAATAGCATCTCGCTTGCACAACGAAGGTGGAAAAGCTCTCGTCCTCGCTCCGACTAAACCTCTGGTTGAACAACACACGACCTTTTTCAAGAGGGCTATGAAGCTGGAAGAAGAGGCGATAGTTGCTCTCAGCGGAGAGGTGAGACCTGAGAAGAGAGTCGAGCTGTGGGAGAAGGCGAAGCTCATCGTTTCCACTCCTCAGGTTATTGAGAACGATCTTATAGCGGGTAGAATAAGCCTGGAGGATGTTGTCCACGTTACTTTCGATGAAGCTCATAGGGCTGTGGGGGATTACGCCTACGTTTACATTGCCGACGAGTACTTCAGGCAGGCGAAGAAGCCGCTCGTTCTCGGGATGACTGCAAGTCCCGGAAGCGACATAGAGAGGATAAAGGAAGTAATCAGAAACTTGAGGATAGAAGCTATTGAGATCAGAACTGAGAGTGACGAAGATGTTAGACCTTATGTTCACGGCAGAAAGATAGAGTGGATAAAAGTCGAGATGCCGAAGGAGCTGAAGGAGATCAGGGACTTGATAAACAAAGCGATAGAGAGGAGGTTGAAGAAACTCGAAAAGCTTGGGATAAAAGCTGTAGGACTCGCAAAAAAAGATCTACTTGCCTTGCAGGAGAGTTTGCAGGCTCAAGCTGCTGAAACTGGGGAGGAGGAGCTGTTCGAGGCAGTCTCTATTCTGGCGGAGGCTCTCAAGCTCTACCACGGGTTGGAGCTGGTGGAGACTGAGGGAGTTGAGGCCCTTAAGGAGTACCTAAGGAAGCTCGTTAACGAGGCCAAATCCAAAGGTGGGAGTAAGGCTGCAAAGAACATAGTGAACGATCCCTTTTTCAAGGATATTCTGAATAAGGTTGCGACGTGCAAGAAGGAGCATCCGAAGCTCGAGAAGCTCGTTGAGGTCGTGAAAGACCAACTCAGCAAAAATCTCGATTCTAGGATAATAGTGTTCACGAACTACAGAGATACTGCTGAAACGATAGTGGAGAGGCTGAAAAAGGAGGGGATAAGGGCTGAGAAGTTTGTTGGCCAGGCGAAGAGGGGGGAAAAGAAGGGAATGACTCAGAAAGAGCAAATAGAGACACTTGAAAAGTTTAGAAGTGGGGAAATTCAAGTTCTCGTCGCTACATCGGTTGGAGAGGAAGGTCTCGATATACCGAGCACTGACCTTGTAGTGTTTTACGAAGCGGTCCCGTCTGAGATTAGGGCGATTCAGAGGAAGGGGAGGACTGGAAGAGCGAAGGAGGGGAGGATAGTCGTCCTCATAACGAAGGGGACGAGGGATGAAGCCTACTACTGGGCAAGCGTGAGGAAGGAGAAAGCAATGTACGCGAAGCTCTACGAGCTGAGAGAGGAGCTTATGAAGAGAACTGCGAGAAGAGAGTGGTTCTCGAGTGAAGTAGGGAGTTTGAGTGAAAAGAGTGGAAAGGAAGAGGTGAGAGATGAGAAAGCCGAAAAAGCCAGAACTGGTGTTGTTGAAGTTGCCGGGAGTAAGGGTGAAGGCGAGGACGAGATTAAAAGTGAAGACAAAGGCAAAGAAGGAGTGGAAGGGGAGAGTGAGCAGGCGAAAACCAAGTACTCAGGAGTAAAGGTTTACGTAGATTCGAGAGAAGCTCAATCTGGCATAGCGAAGAAGCTGAAGGAGTTGGGCGTTGAGGTGGTGATGAGAAACCTGAGCGTGGCTGACTACGTTCTGAGCAACAGGGTTGCGGTCGAGAGAAAGACCGACAGGGACTTCGTGGAGTCGATAATCAAGAAGGACAGAGACCTGTTCAACCAGCTCGCTAGGCTGAAGTCCGCTTACCCGAGGCCGATTCTGATAATAGAGGGGGAGAACCTTTACCGAATCAATCCCGCAGCCGTTAGAGGTGCGATAGCCGCTATAACCGTTGACTTTGGAATCCCGATAATCTGGACGAGGAACGCTGATGAAACAGCTGAGTACATAGCGACGATAGCGAGGAGAGAGCAGGTCGTTAAGAGGAGATTGCCAGCCTTGCACGATGGGAAGACTAAGAAAAGTCTGAAGGAGATGCAGGAGTACGTTGTCTCATCTCTCTCGAACATAGGGCCTGTCACAGCCAGAAATTTGCTCGATTACTTCCAGACTGTGGAGAGGATAGTGACTGCGAAGGAGGACGAGCTGACAAAAGTCCCGAACGTGGGGGCAAAGACGGCAAGGAAGATAAGGAGGCTCGTTACAACTCCCTACAGCAAGGCCGGGGAGATTTACGAGGACTCGGATGACTGATCCTGTGATTAAAGATCCTGTGAGTAAATATATGTGAACCGGAAAAACGAGGACAACCTTTAAATTTCTGAAAGGGCTGGAGTGTTTTGAGGGCCCGT
>JAMOMT010000196.1 GCA_027066965.1 Archaeoglobaceae archaeon | reverse complement strand
TACTTTGGCGGAATAGTCGACGATGTGGTTGGCAGGATAATCGATGTATTTCTGGCGATTCCAGAGCTCGTTTTCAACATAGCCCTCGTTGGAATATTTTGCGTCGCCTACGGAGCCACCATCTGGAACGTAATACTCGCCATAGTCGTGACGAACTGGGTGAGCTACGCGAGGGTTACGAGGGGTATAGTCCTCTCCTTAAAGGAGAGGGAGTTCGTGTTGTGTGAGAGAGCTATCGGAGCTGGAGACTGGTACATTCTGCTAAAACATGTGATACCTAACTCTATGGGACCCATAATCGTTCTAGCGACACTGAACATGGGCAACGTAATCATGACGATAGCGAGCCTCGGTTTTCTGGGTCTAGGAATTCAGCCCCCGACGCCGGAGTGGGGTCAGATGATAAACTCTGGCAAGAACTACATAACGACTGCTCCATGGCTAACCTTCTTTCCCGGTCTCTTCATAGCCCTTGCAGTCTTGGGGTTCAACCTTCTCGGGGAGGGGTTGAGGGACGTTATGGAGAAGAGAGGGTTCGTTGAATAGTTTTAAATAGATAGATCATAAAGCTTCAGTCCAAACCTTTCCAGCATTTTGAAGTGTCTGACTCTCTAAACTTTTCTCAAATTTTTTCTCTTTTCGTTGCGATGTAATCTTCTACGAGCTCTCTTAAAAAAGCATTCCAGTCCTTTTTCGCCCTTTATGTCTTCAAGGAGTTTTTGATGTCCTCTTTTCACAGAGATCGTTGTTGTGCTCATTGCGTCATTTTACTTGATTGCTTCGCTGACTTTAACCAGTAAACAAGCGCGATAGAGTTATAAATAGTGTTACAATTGAAACTATAGGTAATACCCATGTCGGGATTGCTCGAAGTAATCAACCTCAAAGTCTGCTTCAAAACCGAATCGGGCGTCGTCAAGGCGGTGGATGGAGTTAGCTTCGAGGTTTTCGAAGGAGAGAGGTTCGTGCTCGTGGGGGAGAGCGGCAGCGGGAAGTCGGTGCTAGCTCAGGCAATACTAAGATTGTTGCCGAAAAACGCGGAAATCGAAGGTAAGGTAATCTTTGAGGGAAGAAATCTGCTTGAGTTGAGCGAAGATGAGATGAGAAAGATCAGGGGAAAGGAGATCGCCTGGATTCCTCAGAGCCAGACGGCGTTAAATCCAGTCCTGACAGTTGGATTTCAATGTGCCGAGCCGCTGATGGAACACTTCGGCATGAAGAGGAGTTCGGCTTTAGCAAAAATTCTAGGAATATTCGACTTCCTCGGCATCGGAGGCAGGGCTGAAGACTACCCCCATCAGTTCAGCGGTGGAATGAGGCAGAGGGTACTCGTGGCGATGGGTATCTCAGCAGAGCCCAGGCTTATCATAGCGGACGAGCCAACCAAGGGCCTGGATGCTGCGAAGAGAGGGCAGGTGGCGGAACTCTTTCAGAGGGTGGATAAGACAATGCTGATAATAACGCACGACCTGCAATTTGCCGAAAGCTTGGCGGACAGAATAGCGGTAATGTACTGCGGGGAGATTGTGGAGATCTCTTCAGCAAAGGACTTCTTCTCGAACCCCCTGCATCCTTACTCCCAAGGTTTGCTTAACTCTCTGCCATCGAGGGGATTAAAGCCCATTCCGGGTTTTCAGCCGAGCCTGGTGAACCTACCAAAGGGATGCAGGTTCAGGGAGAGGTGCTGGCTTGCAGACGATAGGTGTAAGGAGAGACCCCCGCTCGCTCGCGTGGGTGATAGGTTAGTCAGGTGCTGGATGTATGATTGAGGGTAGAGGGCTTAGGAAAGTCTTCAAAAGTGGGATTTTTAGGAATAAAGCGGTAGTTGCGGTCGATGGTGTAAACGTTAGGATAGATGAAGGAGAGGCCGTAGCTTTAGTTGGGGAGAGTGGGAGTGGCAAGTCAACGCTTGGCAGGATTCTACTTATGCTTATAAGGCCAGATGAGGGCAAAGTCGTGTTCGAGGGCATAGAGCTGACGAAGTTGAAGGGGAAAGAGCTCAGGAGGCTAAGGACAAAGATGCAGCTTATCCCTCAAAATCCTGAGGATGCCTTGGATCCAAGGTGGAGGCTATACGACAGCGTAGCTGAGCCTCTAAGGGTACACGGGTTGTGTGATAAGAATGAAGAGGAGGAGAGGGTTTTAGAACTTACGAAGGCTGTAGGGCTTAAAGAGGAACATCTTGGTAGGTATCCGCACGAACTCAGCGGTGGAGAACTGCAGAGGGCTGTGATAGCGAGAGCTTTAGCGTTAAATCCGAAGTTCCTAGTGTGCGATGAACCTACCTCGATGCTCGATCTCTCGACTCAGGCAACGGTAGTGAGACTACTGATGAAGCTCCAAAGGAGAATGGACTTGGCGATACTCTTCATAACCCACGATGTCGAGCTCGCTCAAATAGTTGGGGATAGAGTACTTTCTATGGCTGAAGGGCGGATTGCTAATTCAGTTGTTTGCTAACAGCCTGTTTTTGTAAATCACTGTTTTGTAAATTTTCGTAAAAATAATTTGTTTGATAAACTAACTAAAACTCAGAAAAGTAGAGTCTCCTGTTCAAAAACGGTATCAGAGCCATAGTTACTGCTATTCTCGTCAGCTCCGTCCTCGTAACCACGTTCTTCGTCAGATAACCTATTGCCCCCTGCTTCTTTCCGAGCTCTTCTATGCCCGTTATTGCCTCCATCACCTTTCCCACTTCGCTCCCTCCGAGCACGGGCCTCAGAACTTTCTCCGGGTATTCAAATCCCGGCCCGTAGCCAATGCACACTCTATCTCCATCGTAAACTGCCGCTACTTGGATGTCAAGGTATCCAGTAAGTGTGAAGTTGCACCTGAAAAGCCCTGCCTCAACTCCAACTCCAAAGTCGTAGTCACCGCTCTCGTAGGCTTTCAAGGCTCTGTTTATCGCCCCCTTGACTGTGTCGTTGTCGAACGGCTGAGCTGGAACTCCGGAGTCAACTTCTTTACCTTCGACCTCCGCATCGTCGAAGAACTGCGAAAATGCCTCTCTAACACCGGCAACCTTCACGGGATTTTTCGAGCCCACAGCAACTTTTACAGTTTTTGCGGTCATATGCACCTCCTCTACTGCCCTTGTCCGACCCTCTTCTCAAGAACCTTGCCATACCTGTCTATCTCTCCAGCCCTAATTCTCGTAGAGGATATGGGCTTTCCGTCCTCCGCAATAATCCAATCCACGACGACTACTTTTATCTCGTTCATTCCCCTTTTTACTCTCTCCTCGTTTATTTTCCTTGCAGTGACCTCCGTTTCAGGAGAAACGACGAGGTAGTCGAAGTCTTCTTCAAGAGTCTTCCCGAAAGCGTCCTCGATCTTCTCTATTCTGACGTTTTCGATTCCCTTTCTGTGAAGAAACCTCTTTAGATTCTCGACCCTTATCCAGTACGGTAGGACGAACCTGAGCCTTCTCCTCGCCATTTCGTCGCTCGTAATTCCTACTTCCAGTCTTTCACCTCTGGCGAGTTCTATTGCCCTTTCGAGTAGTTTCTTGTGCCCCTCGTGCAGAGGATCGAAAGTGCCTCCAACTGCCACTTTTGGCATCGCTTTATCGTAACTCTACGGATTTTTAACGCCTTTGTTTCTTGGTTGCTTATTGCTCTGTTTATTTTTTTATCACAAAAATTATAAAAACAAAATTACATCAATTACATCATATCGCCGAGTATATTTGCTCTGTAATGTGTATCCCGTTCAGCTCGAGTATCAGGTTCAGAACGGCACCTATTATTGCTCCGATAATGAGTGCTGCGATCACTCTTATTTTGACTATTAGAATTATTGCTGCTACGAGTAAAACGAGCGTCGTCGCTGCGTTTAGCTGGGTAATTCTCGTGTTCATTACTTGCCTTGCGGCCTCTCCTATGGTTGCACCCATAAGGTTGAAGAGTGTCGCTATACCACTCATACCGAAAAGAAAGCCGACGCAAACACCGACGAGCGTTAGAAACCTGTCTCCCATGCAACTAAAAATATTGGAAAATATATTAAGCTTTTACTAAGCTTCGGCCTCAACTCCAACACCCATGCAGTACTTCTCGAACTTTTCGTGAGTCAGCAAATCCTTTGCCGCTCCTTCGAAAATGACCCTACCGCTTATGAGCATGTAAGCTCTGTCGCTGATCTCGAGAGCCCTCTTGACGTTCTGTTCGACGAGCAGAATAGTCAGACCAAATCTCTCCCTCAGCTCTATTATTTTTGAGAAGATTGTCTCTGCAAATTTCGGCGATAGCTGGGCTGTAGGCTCGTCGAGCATGAGCAGTTTTGCCTTTCTTACGAGGGCCGTGGCTATTGCCAAGAACTGTCTCTCTCCACCGCTCAGGTGTCCAGCTTTTCTCTTCATGTGTTTTTTCAGCTCGGGGAAGACCTCGAGAGCTAGCCCTATTCTCTCCTCAACCTCCTCCTTTTCGAGCGTGTAACCGGCGATTTTCAGGTTTTCCTCCACGCTCAGGTTGACGAAGACGTTGTCCGTCTGTGGAAGATACGCTATCCCGAGCCTCGTTTTCTCGTGTGGAGGAGTCTTCGTTATCTCCTCCCCGTAATACGTTATCTTGCCCGAGTATATTGTGGAAAGACCAAAGATCGTTTTGAGAAATGTTGACTTTCCACTTCCGTTTGGTCCTACAACGGTTGTTATGTGTCCGTCGTAAACCTTGGCGTTGACGTCGAAGAGTATGTGGAGCTCACCATAACCGGCGTTCAGGTTCTCTACTTTCAGTACCTCTTTTTCCATGCTACCACCTGTTTTTTGAATTTGTTTTTAGATTCTCATTATTTGAATTTTGAAAATAAAAAAATAATAATTAGCTAAAAATTAAGCACCTCCAAGGTAAACCTC
>JAMOMT010000195.1 GCA_027066965.1 Archaeoglobaceae archaeon | reverse complement strand
CTAACTATAGAGAGGTCTTCGAGCACTACCTTCTTCTCTCTCTTAATCTGCAAAACTGTCTCTATTATCGTCCTAACGTCCGCATCTGTAACTGTCTTCCCTCTATCTCCGATCTCCTTTATTCTCTTAAGTATCTCAGCCATTTGCTCCTTCGTAGCCTTGTAGCCAAGCTCTTTCATCACTGCTTCGACGCTCGCCCTGCCTGCGTGCTTTCCAAGGACGAGGTGCCTCTCTCTGCCAACCATCTCTGGCGTTATAGGTTCGTAAGCTGAAGCATTCTTTAGGATGGCCGAGGTGTGTATCCCGCTCTCGTGAGTGAAGGCATTCTCTCCAACTATAGCCTTGTTCGGAGGTATCGCTATTCCTGTGACCTTCTCCACGAGCTTAGCTGTTCTATAAATCCTCTTCAGGTTTATTCCCGTGTCCACTCCGTAAAAGACTTCAAGAGTCATTACGACTTCTTCTAAGGCTGCGTTTCCGGCTCTTTCTCCAAGTCCATTTATCGTGACGTGAACCTCGCTCGCTCCTCCTTTAACGCCAAAAACAGTGTTCGCAGTAGCTAAGCCAAAGTCGTCGTGGCAGTGTATAGCGATGTCCACGTTTTTGAACTCCTCCCTGAGCTCCCTCATGACACTCTCGCACCTTTCGGGAGTCATGACTCCAACAGTGTCGGTGTAAGTTAGCCTGTCAGCTCCAGCATCAAGCGCAGCCCTATACAGTCTCTTTATAAAGTCCAGATTGGCTCGAGAAGCGTCTTCGCCTCCAAACTCCACGATAAGTCCCCTATCCTTCGCGTACTCTATCGCCTTGACGGACATTTCTATAACATCGTCCTCAGTCTTACCGGGAAACTTGGTTGAAATGTGAATGGGTGATGAAGGAGCAACCATGAAGATTGAATCCGCCCCAGCGTCAGCTGCGGCGTCTATATCTATCTCCTTAATCCTGCAAAAGCTACAAATTTCAGCGTTCAAATCGAGAGAGGAAATCTCCTTAATCGCCTCAAACTCTCCCTTTGAAGCAATGGCCGTTCCGGCCTCTATAACGTCGACGCCCAGCTTGTCGAGAGCCTCGGCGATCATCTTCTTCTGCTCTATGCTGAGACTTAGGCCGGGCGTCTGCTCTCCATCTCTCAGCGTCGTGTCTAGCACTTTCACTCTTCGTTTGCCTTCCTGTTCAGGCATGCTTGCACTAACCTGACACGGATATAAATTTCTTTTTAGTTTCTGGACATTCTGGATGTTCGAAACATCTGGACATTTGGATATCTGAATGGAGACCTGGAACTTAAGACCTACTTTCGATTAGCTTCCTCACTACGGGATTCTTTCTGGCAATTGCCATCAGCTCTGATTCGAAGCTTTCGTCAGGCGGAACTGAATGCAAGAGAAAGACGCCAGTTCTTCCGACCTCCCTCCTTCTCTCGAGGACCCTCATCCTCTCGAGAACTATGTCTAGGCAGACTCCAAGCACCCTCGCTACTTCGCTCGGCTGCATTTCGTTTATTGGCACTTCCTCGTGCCCGCCCTCTCTTGGCAGTATGAGCACGAGCCTCTTGTCAACTCCTGGGACTCTTACACCTCTATTCAGCTGATCAAGGTTTATGCATCCTCCAAATCTATAGAAGTCGAGCTCCCTGTCCCTCATTCTCACAAGGGGAAAGCTCACCGTAACTCCCTCCTCGACTATGAGCTCTCCCTTTATCGCGTAGTTAGGAGTTGCCTGGACTATTCTCCTCTCAATCCAGTCAACTGCAAGCTCTATCCTATAGGAGGGGACGTTGCAGGGGACAAAGACGTCAACATCGCTCTTCTCGTTCACGTCTCCTCTCGCAACGCTCCCGTAAACTACTGAAGGTAATCCAACTCTAGCTAGCTGTAGCATCACGTCTCTCGCTCTATCTCTTTTCTCTCTCAAAAGCTCCCAGTGCCCCTCGTCGTAGGCTACGAACTTCCTGCAACCGAAAGTGGCAGTTTTCGGTCTCATTTTCTCTGTTTCACTTTCTTGGCTCACTAATTACGTTCCTTATCCAGCCGACGAAGTTTTCTGACGCTTTAAACACTTTTAAACAGACTACGCACGGGTTGTCGTAGCTGTGCAAGTCCTTTACCATTTTCTCGATGTCTTCGTACTTCTCTTCAAGCGTTTTTATGATCAAAGCGAACTCAAGAGCTCCCTTAACCTCTCCTTCCCAGAAGTATATGGAGTTGACGGGAAAGATGTTGACACACGCAGCGAGCCTTTCCTCCACAAGCTTTCTGCCTATTTTTCTCGCCTCCTCAAGGCTCGGGCAAGTAACATAGATGAGCACAGCTTCCATGCAGCTTGTGCCAAGGGACGCTTTAAATTGATTCCTTTCGTTTGGTTGCTGCTGGAGTTCTGGACCGCTAGGGCTAGGTCGGGTAGGTTGGGGGACGGCAACACCATAAATTGTAATACTATTATAGTTGAGGGATTAACCGTCACAGCCTAGAAAGCTGCAAAAGTTAATTAATTGGAAGAGCCTAGCAACATCAATGATCTCGTTAACTCCAGAAGGCATTGCTCTGATCGCAGTAATTGCCTATTGGGCAGTGATAGAAGCCCTAAAAAACAGGGGGATTCTCGAGAAGTACGGGCTGAGTGCCTACGGCCCGATACTGATCGTGAGGACGAAGAAGGGGCTTACTCTCCTCGAGAAAATATCTAAACCAAAAAGGTTCTGGAGGTTTTTCGCAACGGCTGGGATTCCTGCAGTTTTTGCTGGAATGGCATTCATGTTTGCCCTCGTGATACTGATGGACATAGTCATGATTAAATCACCTCCTCCACCCTCTCCAGTAACTTCTCCAAGAAATGCCCTCCTCATACCTTGGGTGAACACATTATTCCCCCCTCTCTACCTGTTGATCGGATTGATTGTAACTCTCGTCGTCCATGAGTTCAGCCACGCAATCCTCTGCAGGGTCGAGGGAATAAGAGTGAAGTCCCTTGGCCTATTGATGTTAATAGCTCCCATAGGCGGTTTTGCGGAGCCGGACGAGGAAGAGCTCGAGAAGAAAGCGACAAGGACTCAGAAAATTAGAATATTCTCTGCAGGGGTCATAAGCAACTTCGCAGTTGCGAGCGTAGCCTTTGCTGTCTTCATATTCCTGCTGAATTTCCTTCATCCAGTAGTTTTCGTCGCTTACTCGAACAATTCGAACATACACCCGGGGGACATAGTTTACTCAATAAACGGCGTTAACGTTTCGACTCCCTCCGACGTCACTAAGGCCCTTCTCAAGTCGCCGTTTGGAGGGGATCTTAGTATAGTTACGGAGAGAGGCGAATACACGCTGCCAGCGATATATGGAGTTAGGATAGCCGGGCTCTACAAGAACTACCCGGCTGAGAAAGCGGGGCTGAGGGAGGGCATGATAATCTACGAGGTCAACAATCGAACAACTCCAACACTTGAGGCGTTCGAGAAGGTAATGAGGAAGACGAAGCCGGGAGAGGTAATAACGCTGCACGTTTACTGGAAAGGGAAAACGGAGGCCTTCAGGATTAAGCTCGCGAAATCTCCCTACTTCAATTCCGGCTTTCTCGGCGTCGAGGTTTACGAATACGTTTCTGGCCTAGAGTTCGGTTACAGTAGCATGCTACTAAAAGAGCTGAAGTCCCTACCCCACAGCCTGTGGAATGTCAAGGGATGGTTGTATTTCGTCGCGATGCCGCTCATGGGCTTTAAAGGCTTCATAGGGCAGACGAAGAAGTACTTCAAACCGGTGATACTCGGAGACAGGCTGTTCTTCTTGCTGACATCTCTCTACTGGATTGGCTGGGTGAACTTCTACGTCGGGTTGTTCAACTGCTTGCCTGCCGTGCCCCTAGACGGAGGGAGGGTCTTCTACGAGGTTTTCGCGGCCCTTCTCGAGAGGATTGGTGTGAAGGGAGGGGAGAAAATTGCTGGCAGCGTTGTGAAGTATCTGGCGTACCTGATATTCGCGTCGCTCATCATGTCGATCATCGTCCCGAACCTCTCGGTTTATGCGAAGTGGCTTAAACTGTAAAATTTATTTTATCTAAGTACGTGTGCGGGTTATGGATAGGAAACACAAGATATACTATGTAGCTGGATATATTGGTTTATTATTTTTATCGGTTATCATCTACTTATACTCTCTTATCCAATTTTTCATATATCGTAACCAAATAGATATAACTAGCGCTTACTACCTGCTGAGCTCTTTAGCTCAGTGTGAAGCAGCTATTATGGCTATAGTCGTATCTTTCAGCCTGGTAGTTATTCAGCTTACGTTTTCCTCTTACTCCCAAAGACTAGTTAAACATATATTATTTGTGAAAGCTCCGTGGTTCTGGCTTCTTTGCTTTTATATTATTTCAATAATTCTGACTTTAACAACTCTAAGATTCATAAATGTTTATTCAAAACAATACACTGCTTTTTGGACAACTATTTGTTGTACTCTCGGTGTTTTCTGCTTTTTCTTATTAATTCCGTACGCAATTGCGATGGTGGATTTATTGAGGCCAGGAGCAATTTTTGACAACATACTTAAAGAAGTTAAAAAGACAAAGGACTCAACTGAAATAGCAAGTATTCTTAACATGTATTTTGCTATAATCATCAGAGCTTTATCTCAACACGAATACGTATCAGCTGTAGAAGGCTTAATAAAGATAGGTGATGTACTCGAATACTTTGATGAAGATTCGCTTTTACAAATTTATCTTTGGATTAGAGATACAATCAAATTAATGAAAGAGTCGGGTAGTGAGATTATTATTTGTGAATCAATAGAAGATGTATGTAAGAATATCGGGTTGATTGCAATTTCCAAAAATTATAGGTGGGTAGGCGAAATAATATCACTAATAGAAGATTTTGG
>JAMOMT010000194.1 GCA_027066965.1 Archaeoglobaceae archaeon | reverse complement strand
TATCGTCGAGCATCTCACATATTGCCACTGCAGGTGCTATCCCCGCCATCTGAGCGAGAGCTACGCTGAGCTCTGTTTGCCCAACTCTCTCGTAAGTCAGGTTTTTCGCAGCTCTAAGCAAAGCTACGTGCCCGGGACTCCTGAACTCCTTCCCAAAGTCAAACTCCTCTCCGAGCATAACAGCGTCAACGGCCTCTCCAACCCTCCTTATAGTCAGGGCTCTGTCAATGTCGGTTATGCCGGTAAACGTGTCCCTGTGATTGACCCAAAGAGAGAAGGAGGAGCGGGAGTCGTACTTTATGTCAAACGGTATGAGGGACTTTATCGACCCTATCTTCTCGCTCGCGACAGCAAGCACATCGTGCATGAAAGGCAGACCAAGTCTGTCAGCGGCATCAGGGTGTATTGCCACGCATATCAGCCCGCCTCCGTCTTTCCTGAGCATCGCCACTTCCTTCCACCCAACATTAACAGCAGGAATGGCTATGTCGGTTTCCCCCTCCCTGTCGTCGAAGTCGTAGATTAGGACGGGTTTTCCCCTCCTGAAAGCTTTCAACGCCTCTTCAACCCTGTCAGCAGATTCAACGCTGACGCACATCGTTCACACCTCCGAGAAAAACTTCAAGTTCAACAACATCTCCATCTTCAAGCCCGAGCTCATCCCTGAGCTTGACGGGAGAAATCACTTCGAGCACGTCTGAGGGATAGTGAGTTCTTTGAGGTATGACAAGTGCAGCGTCTATTTTATTAGCTTCGTTCGCCTTGCCCACCCTACAAAGGAAGGCCTTTACCTCACCGAATGTTCTGTTCTCAGCTGAGAATCCCTCTATCTTTATTCCCTCCTCCCTGTCGAGGAGCTTCCTGAAGAATAGCTGTTCCTTGGGTATTTTTAGGTTTAAAGTTCCGGGGAAAGGATCAAAACCGAGCTTTTCTACGAACTGCCTCCTGTACCCCTCAAGGGAGACGTAGTAAGCTCCCTCCCCAACGCCTCCAGTAACCCTACCCTTTATTACTACCGAGTCTGGGAGCTCCTCGAATATCTTCCTGTAGTCGAGGTACTCCCTATGCAGCCTGTCCTTGCCTTTCTCGGTTATAACAACGTACTGTCCGTCTTTCGACACAGTCCTCTCCACGTATCCAGCTTCCTCAAGCTCCTTCAGCTTCCTCGCGGCAGTTTGAGTGGACTGCCCTATTCTTTCAGCAAGCTCCTTTGAGCTTATTCTGAGAACTTTCCTCGTCCCCCCGAGCAGTGCAAGCTGTTTGAGTGTCTCAAGCATCTCAAAAATGAGAAACATCTCACTATTAAAACGTTTCGCAGTAGCGATTTTTGTTAGCACTCACACCGACTTAACTACCTCAAACGTTTACGAATGATCAACTAATATAAAACAATAAATTCTAAATAGCTATATAACTTATTACCTCCAAACTTCTTCTCCCGGAACGTAAACCGGATACTTTCCAGTCAAACAAGCTAAGCAGAGTTCGTTCTCTCCAGCACCTACTGCTTTCAGCAAGCCCTCAAGACTCAGGTATGCCAAACTGTCAGCGTGAATCGCCTCTCTTATCCCCTCCACGCTTTTCTCGCTCGCTATAAGCTCCTCCCTCGTGGACATGTCTATTCCCATGTAGCACGGAGAGATTATCGGCGGGCTCCCGACTCTGAAGTGTACTTCCTTAGCCCCAGCTTCCCTGACCATGTCAACTATCTTCCTCGACGTCGTACCCCTCACTATGCTGTCGTCCACGAGCACGACCCTCTTACCTCTGACGTTTTCTTTTACGGCGTTCATCTTCAGCCTAACAGATAGTTCCCTCAGCCTCTGGTCGGGCATTATGAACGTCCTGCCCACATACCTGTTCTTTATTAAAGCCTCTAGGTACGGAATTCCCGATTCCTGAGAGAAGCCTATAGAAGACGTTGTCCCGCTGTCAGGAACGGGAGAAACTATGTCAGCTTCAACACAACTTTCTCTTGCAAGTATTCTGCCTATATCGTACCTTATCCTGTAAACACTTCTTCCGTCTATGACGGAGTCGGGTCTCGCGAAGTATATGTACTCAAAGACGCAGAAAGCCCTCCTGCCACAATCGCTTATCCTGACGAACTCTATCTCTCCATCGTGAACTATTACTGCTTCTCCCGGTAGGACGTCCCTAATCAGTCTCGCTCCGGTAGCGTCAAGAGCACAGCTCTCGCTCGCTATAACGTAGCCGAATTCAGACTTTCCAACGCAGAGGGGCCTTATTCCAAGAGGATCCCTATACGCTATAAGGGTGTCGTTGTAGAGAATTACGAGTGAGTAACTTCCAACGAGCTTTGAATCGAGAATTCTCAGAGCGTCAACGATGTCGTTCTTCATCAGAATCGTGGAAAGAAGCTGGGCTATTATTTCGGTGTCAGAATCAGTCATGAAGGCCCTTCCCTCTCCCTCGAGGACACTCCTCAACCCCCAGTAGTTGACGAGGTTTCCGTTGTGAGCTACTGCTATGCTTCCAACTCTCGAACGAACAAGCAGGGGTTGGGCGTTTTCTATACTCGACTCTCCAGTTGTCGAATACCTGACATGCCCTATAGCGAGGTGACCTCTGCCAAGAGAGCGAAGCACTTCAGGAGTGAAAACTCTCGTAACTAATCCCATACCCCTGTAAAGCCTGATGTCTCCATCACTCAGTGCGATTCCAGCAGATTCCTGACCTCTGTGCTGGAGTGAAAAAAGTGCAAAGTAAGCTATTTCAGCCGTTATGTCCGGATCCGAACTGTAAACCCCAACTATACCACACATGACACAAAAATCAGAGCCGTGAAAACACTAGTTTAGTTTCTGCTCTTCTTCTTGTTGACCCACCTGTAGCTCCTGAGCCTCTTGCTCCTACCAAAACCGCAAGCAGCACAGTAGCCCTTCCTCCTGTGGAAAGCCACCCTGCCGCACCTTCTGCACTTTATGTGCACTCTCTTCCTGCCCTTCTTACCCATCGCAGCCGTTCCGTCAGACATTCAAATCACCCCCAAATTCAAGCCTGCGACGGAGAAACGAATACGACCGTGTCTCCCCTGATCACAACGCTGCCGAGCTTCCTAACTACCTCTCCATTCTGTATCTCCTCCGCGTTCTGCAGAACGAGGTTCATGTGTATGTCGTAGCCGTTCAGTATTCCCCTGAACTCCCTACCTCCTTTCAGCCTCACGAGCACGGGTGTGTTCAAGGCTCTATTCAGCACGTCGAGCGGCCTGTTTGCCATGTTTGCCTCTCCTCCAGAAATGCTTTTAATGCTCTTAGTCCACTGCCTGCAATATTTAAAAATATCGGAGCTCCTCAAGGTGTGTGGTATGAAAAAACAGGACGGAAGGGAGAAACTGAAAATCCAGAGACTCAGAAAAAAAGAAGTCAGAGATATAATCGAAAAACTCGCAGAGTATGGAGTGAGAGTAGAGAGAAAGCCACTCGATAGAGTTGAAATGGGTGAGTTATCAGTTCTTCTCTACGACGGAGAACCCCTTTTTCTCGAGTACGAAGGAAGAGTTTACTTCACCGTTTACGGAGTAATGAAGCTCAGACCCGAAAAGTGGAAGGTCGTTGTCGATGAAGGGGCAATGCCCTACATCATGAACGGGGCAGACGTCATGAAACCGGGGATAGTTGAAGCTGACGGTGAGATAAGAGAGGGAGATTTCGTTTACGTGCTAGTAGAGGGAAAGGAGAGCCCAATAGCCGTTGGAGTCGCACTATGCGATGGTAGAGAGATGGTAGAAGGAGACAAGGCAAGCAGAAAGGGCAAAGCCATAAAAAACATCCACCATCTGAAAGACAGGATATGGAATATCTTTTTCGGCAGGTAAATGCCCATAGTCGAGGGTGATGGTAATGGCTCTGAACGACAAAGGCGATGGAGAGCCTCTAATTCCGGGAAAGGTTGCGGCTGCGATGGAAGCTGCGGAACTCGTAGAAGACGGAATGGTTATAGGCATAGGGAGCGGAACAACTGTAGAGATATTCCTCAGAGAACTTGGAAGGAGAATAAGTGAGGAAGAAATAGACGTGCTTGGAGTGCCATCATCTTATCAGTCGAAGCTGCTGGCAGTTGAAGCTGGAATAGCTCTCGTTGACCTGGTAGAGTGCCCGGAACTCGACCTCTGCATAGACGGGGCTGATGAGGTGGATAGAAGGCTGAACGCTGTAAAAGGAGGAGGAGGAGCTCTGACGAGGGAGAAAATAGTGGCCTACGCCTCGGAGGAGGTAGTGTTCATAGTCGACGAGAGGAAAGTCGTGGAAACTCTCAGTTACCCAGTGCCAGTGGAGGTAATCCCGTTCTCCCTTGGCTACGTGCTGGGGGAGCTCAGAAGGCTGATAAAGGATTACGGGTCTAATGGGGAGGTTTACATAAGGCAGGGAACAGGAAAACTCGGGCCGGTCGTGAGCGACAACGGAAACTTCATACTCGACTGCGAGTTTGGAGAAATAGAGGATCCAGGGGAGCTTGAAATGGAAATAAAAATGATACCCGGGGTCGTTGAGTGCGGGATATTCACGAACGTTGCAGACAGGGTAATAGTTGGAAGGGATGGGGGAGAAACCTACGAGCTCTCCGAGCCCTAACTAAAGCCAGCTCCTCACAACATCAACAACTTTTTTTACAGCTAACGGAATTGCCTTCTCAACCCTCTCCGTGCACTCCGTGCTGAATGTGTAGGGGTCCTCAACTTCTACCGCTACTATTGCGAGCTTCTCCGGCATCTCGTCTCCGAAAAGCTCGTAGCCTATTTTCAGAGATGTTGGAAGAGAGAGGCTGTGAGAGCCGGAGAAAGAGATAGAGGGGTTGAAATCCTCAAGAGCCATAACCCTAACTTTTCCTGGCTCGCCTCCAATAATGCCGTCAACTATCACAGCCCCATCGAACCCAGCAATTTTGCCAATAACGTCAAAGTCAGTAGTTGTCATAAGCTCGAGATGGACATCAATTCCCCTTTCTTGGAGTTCTTTTACAGCTCTTTCGGCCACCTTAAGCCCAACGCTGTCGTCCCTTAGTATGGGATTCCCAACTCCAACCACAACGATTTTCATATGAGTTCGGAGCGTATTAGCAGTTAAAAACGTAGCTGTCTAAAAATAGCTAAAGCAGCTAAAGCAAAGGAATAAAAGAGCATAAGGTTTAAAGGTGCCAGGCAACTCCCCTTATGAAGTCCAGACCTTTCAGCCTCGCCAGCTCATCAAGCACGTCCTTCATCTTCTCCATTTCGAGCCTTCTCTTGATAGCCTCAGGCTCTATATAACCCCACTTTTCTATTGCCTTCTTTAGCTCCTCGTGCTTCTCAGCGTACTCCTTCACGCTCATTCCCTCAACAACAGCCTCAGCAGCCTGTCTCAAGGCCTTGGCTCCGCTTTCGGTGCCATCAGGATGTCCGTGCACACCACCACCAGCCTGAATCGTCACGTTTCTGCCGTGTATAACCATCAAAGCATCGACCTTTGTTGGATCTAACCCGCCAGACGCAACTGGCATCATCGGCTTTACGTGGTCTGCGAACTTGAACGCGAGAGAGCCAAGGTAGAACTTCTCCTCCCCCTCCACGCACTCAGCAAGGTCGTGCAGTCTCTTGATGAGCAAGGCACCACCCTCCATCTTTCCAACTCCAGTCCCGACGTGGAGCTGGTCAACGCCTATCAGCCTGTAAACTTTCTCGAGAATCTGGAAGTTAACTCCGTAGTTGCCCCTGTGCCAAGCAGCATATCCAGCCCTGTGAGCGTGAACTATGAGCTTGTGCTTCCTCGTAAGACCAACCATGTACTCCAAAGCGGGAATTCCAAGAACGTAAACGTCAAGCATCACGCAGTTGTGACCTCTCTCAACGACTTTCTCAACCCTCTCGACCATTCTCTCTATCGATGAATCCGTAACGTTGACGCAGTAAATTTTCTTCTCTCCAGTCTCGCTCTCAGCTCTGTCCATAGCGTCGAACACGGCGTTAAACCTCTCCTCCCACCTGCAAAAGTCCTGATCTACCAAGTTCTCATCGTCCTTAACGAGATCAAGCCCGTTGACCCATGCGTTGTATGCAACTTCGGCAAACTCCTTTGGAGCCAAGCCAACCTTTGGCTTTACGATAGTTCCAACGTGGGGCCTCTTGTTCTTGTCAGTTCCGATGTACTTCCTTATGCCATCAAGCCCGACTGCCGGACCCTTGAACAGCCTCTGATACTTCTCTGGGAAGCTTATGTCGAGGATGTATAGGCTCTCGAGCTCCTTCATCCCGAATATGTTGCCAAGGACTGAGGCCTGGAACTGGCAGAAGTTCTTCAGGTCGAAGTGCTCGAGCGGGTAGGCGATGTAAACGAAGCCCTCATTCTCCCTGACCTTCAGAATCTTGAAGACTCTCGCCCTGTAGTGCTCGAATACGTAGTCGTTCATCGTCTTTATGTCAGTCCAGGTGCCGACGGATGACTCTGATGCTATTGCTTCTGCAAGCTTTTCGAGCTCGTACTTACCGGAAGTGTAGAGCAAAACAACGAAGTCGTTCTCACTCGGCTCGTAATCGAAATCCAGGTAAGAATAGCCTCCGTACACCATGTATAATAATAATCATTGCGACTATATTAAGTTGACGTTAAAAACGTTGCCGGTTCCGAGAATTTGGATCGATATTCAGATCATTTTAGGATCCCTAAGGTCAAACAAGTCGTAAAAACAACTAAACTCAGGCTTAAAAAAACAGAAATAGATATAAAATAAAAAGTTTAGAAGTTCCTCAGAACCTTAACTACCTCTCCATCGCTGTCGTAAACGACTATCTCAAGGGGATCTCTACCCGGCAGGACGTGGCTCGCGCAGGCCTGACAGATGTCGTAAGGTCTGTAAGCTATCTCCACGTAGTTAAGGAGCTTGTCGTCAACGACTCCGTTCTGTATGAAATGCTGAGCAGCCTTCTTTATCGCGAGGTTTATGGGTGCATGGTTGTGGGTTGTAGCAACTATCAGGTTTGCCTCCGTCACTATCCCCTTCTCGTCGGTCTTGTAGTGGTGTATCAGCGTTCCTCTCGGAGCCTCGATTATTCCGACTCCCTCTCCCCTAACCTCTCCGAGCTCGGCTCTAACATCCGGGCTCGTTATCTCCGGGTCCTGAGCAAGCTCTACTATCCTCTCAGCCGCGTTGAGGAGTTCTATAGCTCTGGCCCAGTGATACGCGAGTATGAAGTGCGTCGGCTTCTCCTTGAGCGTGTCGTACATCACGTCGTAAGCTTCCTTGGCGAGCGGGGTCGATGGAGGAGCTATGTTGCACCTCGCAAGAGGTCCAACACTATACAGAGAAGTTTCCTCACCCTCGACGAAGCCCTTCCAGCCGAGCTTCTTGAGGTAAGTCATCTTAACGTAGCTCCAGGGAACAACCCTTTCGGCAACGTGGTCGAGATACTCATCGGCCGTGAACTCATCTATTACCTCACCCTTCGTGTTTATTACAGTCTGAACTCCGTCGTAGTAGTTTATGCACCCATCCTTTACCGTTCCCATGTAGTTAACAACAACCCTATAGTAGTCAGCCGTGACCATCTCGAGGTACTTCTCGTTCTTCAGAATAACGTCCTCGAAGACCTGCAGAGTTATCTTGCCCAGCTCTACCATTTCCTTGCCAAGCTTCTCGATTTCAGCCCTCTCCTCCTCGGTAACTCTCTTAGACCATCCGCCCGGCAGTCCAGCGACTGGGTGGATCGGCTTACCGCCGAGCATCTCGAGAACCTTTACGGCCGCGAACCTCTTCTTCAGAATTTCCTTAACAGTCTCAGCTCCAACCTTCTTCACCACGCCAACTATGTTCCTCTCAGCCGGGTCAGCCTCAGGCCCAACGACGAAGTCTGGTAAACCTAGAGCGTAGAGGATTGCGGCATGATCCTCAACCTGGTGAGCACAGAGGAAGAGCTCTCTTATCTTCTTGGCGGTCTCAGTTGGCTCGACTCCGTAAACCCCGTCGCTCGCCTTTGTTGATGCTGTGTGGTGAACTGCCCTGCAGACACCACAAATCGTAGAAACGGTCCTCGGCACTTCCTCTATTGGCATCCCCCTCAAAAATGTCTCGTATCCCCTGAACTCGACAATCTGGTAAAAAGCATCCGCGACATTGCCCTTATCGTCAAGAAAGATGGCAACCTTACCGTGACCTTCGAGCCTTGTCATCGGCTCAATCTCGATAACCTTATCGCTCATCGAAATACACCTCCTCAGTGTTTGGCTTCAACTTCCCTTTTCTTCAAAATCTCAACTTTCTCTCCAAGCTTCGATCCTGGCAGGCCGTAGCGGTAGAGAAGCTTTGCAAAGACAGGATACTTCTCCAGAGCCTGTCTCGCAACCTTTTCGTTCTCGAAGAGCGATGTTATCGCACTAACAGCTCTCAAACCGAAGTCGGTCGTCGGAGGTATCGGCCCTCCACAACCAGCACACCTTATTCCAACCTTCGGGCAGAGAGCTCCGCAGTCCCCCTGAGTTACCGGCCCAAGGCAAAGGTATCCCTGCTGAAGGAGGCACTCTTCCTCGTCCACAACCCCCTCGTGCATCCTCTTTACCTCGCTTATGAAGCTCCTCGTCTTCCCCTTGAGGGCAGGATTTCTCGGACACTTGTCGCAAACAGAAGAGCCGTCGGTTATCCACGAACCTTTTGGAGGCAAGTTACCGCTTACTATCGCCTCCACTATCCTCGCAACATGCTCGTGATGGGGCGGGCATCCACCAACGAAGTAGTCAACGTCAACGACGGCACTGACGGGTTTAACATAATCGAGGAGCTCTGGAAGAGTGAGCTTGTAACCGTTAACCTCTGATTCTGGAGAGGGGAGCACGTTATCCGGGTTGTCGACGCTCGGGCTCTTTATGTACGCGTTCTCGAGAAGTTCCTCCTTGGTGTGTAGGTTCGCCATTCCCGGAATTCCGCCAAGAGCAGCGCATATTCCATAAGCCACGAGGATCTTGCACTTCTGCCTCATCACCTTAACAAGGTGCTCGTTTTCCTTGTTCCTGACCATTCCCGACACGAATCCAAGGTCTATCGAGTTGTCGGGCATAGCTTCGAGGTCTTTGTACTTCACGTCAGCCACTGTCGGAGCCCAGAAGACGACCTCAAGGTGCTCAAGTGCGTCAACGAGTTTTTCTGAAAGGTCAACAATAGCCATGTCACAGCCACCACATCCACCAACAAGCAGGTATGCAAATTTCATGAAATCACCCCTTTTAGCCTAATTAAGTTTACACTCTCCACTTTTTGCAGGTTGACTTTGCAACAATAAATATTTTGCGGATATTTCCTAAGGATTACAGCTTTTTGACGCTTTATGCCTTATAATGTATTCAAGTAACATTTATTAATACTAAAATTGAATAAAGTTCAACTAAATTAACATTAAATAGTAGAATAGTAACACCCAAAAGAGTCAAAAAGGAGAAAAGAAGAAAAACAAATGCAGTTAGATTAGAAAAGTTATTGTATTTTTAATTCCTAAATCCAGTATGCAGTTCGAAATTATATGCAAGCCGAGTTACAGCCTTCTTGAGCTGAAAATGGAGACTGGAGAGGTCATTCAGGCAGAACCGGGAGCAATGGTTTATATGAAAGGAATTGAGCTCAGAACAGAGGCAAGAGGTGGTCTTTTCGGAGGGCTGAAGAGAATAATAGGGGGAGAATCCTTCTTCATCAACAGGTACGAAGCCGTGGAGAGCAACGCAATTCTCGGATTGGCTCCGAAGTATCAAGGAGATGTGGTAAAAGTTGACGTTGATGGAAGGCTGCTCGCCCAGAGCGGTGCTTTTCTCGCTGGAGACGACAGCATAGAGATAAACGACAGATGGGGTGGCGCAAAAACTTTCTTTGCGGGCGAAGGACTCATACTGCTCAGCCTTGAGGGTAGCGGAAATGTTTTCCTATCCTCCTTCGGAGGAATAGTCGAAAAAGAGGTAGAGGACGGATTTGTTATTGACACTGGGCACATCGTCGCGTTCGAGGACACACTTGACTTTCAGGTAAGAAGGGTTGGAGGATTGAAGGAGACTTTTCTGAGCGGAGAGGGTCTTGTAGCGGAATTCTATGGAAGCGGAAAGGTGTGGTTGCAAACGAGGTCGATAGGGGAATTCGTAGGCTGGCTCGCTTCCCTGATGCCGAGGAGTAGGAACTGAAGAACAAAGAATTTTGTGGAGGCAGATTAGTAGAGACAGAAGAAAAATAAAAAAATTAAAAATAATTCAATTAAAACTTCATGTATTTTTCACACCTTTCTAAGCTCTTAGACAGCAGCTTTACCGTGTTCTCGTAGTCCTTCATGTCGATGACCTCAACCGGGGTGTGTATGTACCTAGCAGGTATGCTGACAACTCCAGACGGGATACCTTCCCTCGTCAGGTGAATGGCTGTTGCGTCAGTTGTTCCCCCTTCTCCAACCTCGAGTTGGTAGGGTATCTCGTTTTTCTCAGCCGTCTCCCTAAGCAGTCTGAGCACGCTCCTGTGAGCTATCAACCCTCTGCCACTTGCATCTACTACGGTCAAGGCCGGCCCCTTACCAAGGTTTATCTCCTGGTTAACGTTAACTCCAGGAAAATCCGTTGCGACGCAAACGTCAACGGCTATCGCCATGTCAGGGTTTATGGAGAAAGCCGATGTCCTTGCTCCCTTGAGCCCAACCTCCTCCTGAACCGTAAAAACTGCGTAGAGAGTGGCCTCACACTCCGCACTTCTGAACGCCTCTATGACTGCGGCCACTCCAGCTCTGTCGTCTATCGCCTTTCCCGTTACCCTATTTTTGCCAAGCTTTGCGAGTTCTCTGTCGAGAGTTACAGGACAGCCAATCTCTATCCCCATTTCCTCGACTTCCTCTCTTGACTCGGCTCCAACATCTATGAACATGTCCTCTATCTTTATCACCTTCTTCCTCTCGTCCTCCTTCATTATGTGTGGTGGTTTGCATCCAAAAACTCCTGTAATCTTCCCATCTCTCGTATGGACAAAGCACCTCTGGTTGAGAACCGTCTGAGAGAACCACCCTCCTATCGGAGTTACCCTCAGGAAGCCCTTCTCCTCCACGTGCTTGACCATGAAGCCTATCTCGTCCATGTGGGCTGCGAGCATGACCTTTTTCTCGTCTCCTTTCCTTACGGCAATCACGTTGCCCATCCTGTCAACTTTAACGCTGTCCGCAGTTTCCTCCACCTCGGAGATTATCAAATCCCTCACTTCGTCCTCGTAACCGCTTATTCCATGTGCGTTGCACAGCTTTTCGAGAAGCGCAAGAGAATCCATGGTGAAGCTACAGTACCGAGAAATAAAAACTTTGGCGAAAGTTGTAGACCAAGTGAGGAAAGAAAGGAATAAACGAGTTAAAGAATAAAAAAGTAATAATGGATCAGACTTTCTTGAGCGGGTTTGGACCGAGCTTCCTTATCGTGGCGTCAAATTCTTTCATCACTTCGGCAAACTTGAGTCCCTCAGATCCAGCAATCCACTCGAGCCTGACTCTCTCTGGTTCTATTCCGAGTTCCTCAACTATCTTCTTGAGCCACTCGAAACGTCTCAAAGCTTTGTAGTTGCCCTCCTTATAGTGGCAATCGCCAGGGTGGCATCCGCCTATAAGCACACCATCCGCTCCGTTAAGGAGAGCTTCTATAACAAACTCCGGCTCAACTCTGCCGCTGCACGGAACTCTTACGACCTTGCACGTTGGTGGGTAGCTGTACCTCAAACTTCCAGCCATGTCCGCAGCCTGATAGGTACACCAGTTGCAGGCTATTACGAGGATGTTTGGCTCCCACTCCTCGTTCTTCTTCTCCGCAACCTCAGCCTGTGCCTGTGACATTGAGTATCACCCCTTGATTATTCTATTTATAATTTCGTCCCTCGGAGTTACGCATATCCCAGCAACCTGCTCGGGCTCAAAGCCCATGCAGAGTGCCAAAAGCTGGACGTAGTGGAGAACCGGTATTGAGAAGTTCAGCTTACCCTCCTTTCTAAGTCTCTCCTGGGCGTCATCGAGCTGAATCAGGCAGGAAGAGCAGGTGGTAACTATGAGGTCAGCATCTATCTCCTCCTTTATGTTCTCGAGCTTCTCCTTGACGAGAGTAAACGACTTCTCGGGATCGGTGCTTCTGAGAGCCCCCATTCCGCAGCAGTCTATGAGCCTCGTGTAGTAAGGAGCCTCAGCTCCCAGAGCCTCGCAAAGCTCCCTCAAAACCACAGGATTGAACGGGTCCTCTTCCTTGTCGGGGTAAACCTCGGAAGGCCAGAGGAAGTGGCAGCCCGGCTGAACTGCAATCGTTATGTCGTCGAGCGTGTACTTTATCGACTCCTTTATCTTCTCCAAGCCAACATCCTTGTAGAGAACCCATGCCACATGCCTGCACTTCGCCTTTCCCTCATACCTCTTGCCTATCTTTGCCAAAAGCTCGTTTACATCGCTCATCAGTTTGGGGTTGTTGAGCATCTTGTGTCTCGCTTCGTTCAGGCTGCCGTAACAGGAGTTGCAGGCTGTCATGAGGTCTATTCCCTTCTCCTCTCCCAAGCAGAGGTTTCTCGCAGCGACAGCACACCAAGCAGTTATGTCTATGGATGGCATAGTTCCCCAGGTCGGACAGCAGGACTGACCTTTAAGCTCGTCGAGTTCGACACCCAAAACCGGAAAGATTTTTCTCATTGCCTGCTCAACGTCGGGCCTGTTGAAAGGAATGTTACAACCGAGAAACAGGCCGAACTTGAGTTTCTTCTCAGCATCTTTCTCAACGACTTCCGCTTCCATCATACCTACCACCCCGTTCAGTCGTTCATAGGTATCAGACCGAGCTTGGCAAGCTTCGTGTTCTTCAGTATCGTCTTCAGGTCTTTCAGAGCTTGTTCGTCCGAGTCAGTTGAAGGCGGTTTCTCGGGCAGTCCAACTTTCTTCCTCGCTTCTCTACCAGTCATGTAAACAGCGTGTCCATACTCATAGAGAGCTCTCAAACCCTCTATTGCAAGAGTTGGAATTGCGAACTCCTCGACCATCATTCTCCTCACTGCAAACATAACTTCGAACGGCGATACCTGCCTCGGGCACACCTCGGTGCACCTGTTGCAAGCGACGCACGCCCAGGGAGTTGGGTCGTCGAGCAGCTCCTCCTTCATGCCAAGCAACAGAGCTTTGATTAACTTCTTGTTGTACCACTCAAATCCTACTCTCGCGAGAGGGCAGACTGCAGCGCAGGAACCACATTGCATGCAATAAATCAGATTTTCAGCTCCAAACTCCCTAACTATTTCAACTACCCTCTCGTCCTCTTCCCTCTCCCTCTCCGCTATTTCGGAGAGATTCAGAACATTCGGAACTCCTTCCTCAGACTCGATCAACGTGAACACCTCCGAAAAATAAATTTATTCAGCCGGAATCTCCGGCCACCTCGCTATCGTCTTTATCTGGGCGAGAACCTGATCGTACGTGAAGCCGTGCAGCGTTATGGCTTTACTCGGACAGGCAGCTGTGCAGACTCCGCATCCCTTGCACAGTGCCGGGTTGATCTCTGACTTCTTCTTACCGTCCTCGCACTCGACGAGAGATATTGCTCCATACGGACAGAGAGGTACGCATATCCCGCAGCCCGTGCACTTCTCCTTGTTAACCTCGGAAATGAGGGGCTCGACTGTCATCTTTCCTGGATCGAGGAGAGACATTGCCGATGCAGCAGCAGCCTTTGCCTGAGCTACAGAGTCTGGTATGTCCTTCGGCCCCTGAGCGCAGCCTGCTATAAATATACCTTCAGTCATGGTGTCAACGGGATAGAGCTTGGTGTGCCTCTCCTTGAGGAACCCTTCTGCCCCAACGTTTATTCCGAGAGTTCTCGCGAGCTCCTTGAGCGTCGGATTTGGCTCTATTGCGGTTGCGAGAACGGCTATGTCCGTAACTACCTCGACTGGCTTTCCAATCTCAGCGTCGTAGCCTTTAACGAGTAACCTGTCGTCTGGAAGAGGCTGTATTCCTCCAGCCCTTCCCTTTATTATCTTTATGCCTAGCTGCCTACACCTCATGTAGTACTCGTCGAAGTCCTTACCCGGAGTTCTGACATCTATGAAGAATATGTATATGTCTAAATCGGGGTATTTTTCCTTGAGAATCATAGCCTGCTTAAGCATGTACATGCAGCAGACCCTCGAACAGTAGGTGTGGTATCTGTTGTCCCTCGAACCGACGCAGGAAATGAACGTGATCGTGTGAGGCTTCTCGACCTCGACCTTCTCTCCCTTCTTCTTCGCCTCAAGCAGCTTCGGAATTTCGGAAGGCTTTATCAGCTTGCCCTCCGACGGGCCGGTTGCAGATATCAACCTCTCCATCTGCATGGCAGTTATGACATTCGGATGCTCGGGAGCGAACTCCTTGAAGTGGTGCTTGTCCATGACCTTGTAGCCTGTTGCAACGATTATAGCACCAACGTTAAGCTCTACCAGCTCTCCGTTCGGATCCCTATAAGGTGTTCTGTCAGCTGCACCAGTTGGACAGACTTTCTCACAAGGTGCGAGAATTGGTTTTCCAGACTTGCTAAGCCTCGGCTCCTTGCCAGAGAAGTCCCTTCCACCGCACTTTATGCAAGCGTCCATGTCCACTACCGCTTTCTTGGGAACCGCCTGTGGGAACGGGATGTATATCGCTCCCCTCAAACTCATTCCCTCGTTGAACTCGTCTGGCACTCTTGCTTTTGGTGGACAGACGTCCAAGCAAGCTCCACACCCAGTGCACTTGTCCCAGTCAACGTACGTCTGCTTCTTCCTCACCTTGACCTTGAAGTTACCTACCGAGCCTTCTACACTCTCTACCTCGCTGTAAGTGAGCAGATTTATGTTCGGGTGGTTCGCAACTTCAACCATCAAAGGCGTAAGAATACAGGCAGAACAGTCGTTAGTCGGGAACGTCTTATCGAGCTTTGCCATGTTTCCTCCAATGCTTGGACTCTTCTCGACGAGGTGAACTTTAAAGCCTGCGTTCGCAAGGTCGAGTGCCGCGAAGATCCCAGCTATGCCTCCTCCAATTACCATCACTTCTTTCGTGAGTTCTATGTACCTGTCCTCAAGAGGCTCGAGTAATCTCGCTTTCGCAACCGCAGCAGCCACTATCGCCTTGGCTTTCTCAGTTGCCTTCTCCTTCTCGTGCCAGTGTGCCCAGGAGCACTGGTCTCTTATGTTTGCCATCTCGAAGTAATACTTGTTCAGTCCGGCATCCTCACAAGCTTTCCTGAAAATCGGCTCATGTGTTCTCGGCGTACAGGCTGCAACGACGACCCTGTTTACAAGTCCGTCCCTGATGTCCTGTTTTATGAGCTCCTGTCCTGGGTCGGAACACATGAAGAGATAGTCCCTGACCACCACGACATCCGGCAGAGTTTTCGCAAACTCCGCCACTGCCTTTACGTCAACAGCTCCAGCGATGTTCTCTCCACAATGGCAGATGTAAACACCAATTCTTGGCTTTTCATCATTTGACATCGTTATCCCTCCAGAGGGGGTGACCCAGAGCTTTCAAACACAACAACCAAAAGCAACTTTAGTTTATCAACTATAAAAAGCTTCCGGGGGACAAAATGATGATGAAAAACCGTGAAAAATGTTCGATTTTGAAATAGGAAGTTAGGGAGTTCTGTTCGGATGCACCTAAGTTGCAGATACTTTAAAAATAGTTTATGCGTTACAACACATAGCTATTAAATGGGTAATTAGTAACAAGATTACGTAGTTTATTAACATTAAATAACAATAAAATAGACTAAAGTTATGAAAACCAAACAGTGTTACTAAAGTGTGAAAGGTAGCAGTCGAAGAAAAACAACAGAAGAAACAAAAATATTATTAAAAGTTTAAAACATTACTACCAAACTCTTTAGAGTGGAGTTACTCCACAACTTCGGCAAAAGCGTACTTCTTAAGGACTCTCGTGACGCGAATCTTTACGTCGTCTCCAACGTTCGTTCCGGGAACAAATATAACGAACCCGCCTATTCTCGCTATTCCGTCTCCCCCACTTCCGAGGGCTTCTATTTTCACATCCCTAACGTCTCCGACCTCAACGGGAGGTCTTCTAACGAATTCTTCCAAATTTGGCACCTCCAAATTTAATTTCATGAAGTTTCGCATCACAGTATATAACCTTTTGGTAGAATACCTCACACAAAAACAGTATTCAATAATAATACTCAATCGATAAAAAGTATTAAAGCCGAGGAAACATAGCGTTGATGATGAGTGCGAGAGGTTTCAGAACTGTGATCGGAATTTTTGGCCGAACCAACGCCGGAAAATCGACGCTGATCAACGCTCTAACAAATCAGGAAGTCTCCATAGTTTCTTCCAAACCCGGAACCACGACCGATCCTGTGTCCAAGTCCATGGAACTCCTCCCGCTCGGTCCCGTAAAAATAATCGACACAGCCGGCTTGGGCGACTTCAGCGAACTCGGAAAGGCGAGGATGGAGAGAACGTACGAGGTACTCGAAGAAGTGGACCTAGCAATTCTAGTCGTGGACTCTACCATAGGCTTCGGAGAGGAGGAGAGAAGATTTCTCGAGGCAGTAATGTTCCGCAGAGTACCAGCTATATGCGTGATCAACAAGATAGATCTGAAGGAAGTAAGAGATGAAGAGGCCAGAGAACTGTCAGAGAAAATAGGGCTGCCGGTAGTTAAGGTGAGCGCCAAGACGAGGGAAGGAATCGTCGCTCTGAAAAGAGAGATAGTAGCGCGGGTGAAAACTGAGATGGAGAGATGCATAGTGGCAGACCTGTGTAGGGGTGGAGATCTCGTGCTTTTCGTCCTTCCCGAAAGAGTGGAGTTCCCTAGAGGCAAACTTCCGCTTAGTTGGGTCAGGGCGTTTAGAGAGGTAATAGACCAAGACGCGTACTGTGTCGTTTCGAGAAAAGACTCTCTAGAAGAGACACTATCATACCTCGATAGGAAAGTATCAATTGCAATCGTTGACACCAAAGCATATGGAGAAGATGTGAAAAGACTTCTCAAATCCTCTCCTCTAACGAGTTTTTCCGTTCTCGAAGCAAGGTACATCGACCTCGCGGAGTTTGTGAGGGGTATTAGAGCGTATGTGGAGGCTTCCAAGTCAGAAGGAGAGAAAGAAGCTCACATCATTCACGCCTGCGATAGTAGAAAAAATCCAGACGACCTCCTTACAGAGTTCGTGCAGAAAGAGCTTGAAAAAAGGGGTTGGAGTGTGAAGACGGGAGAGCTGGAGGGGCTTAAGTCAGAGGGTTTGTCAGGCAAGTTAGTCGTCCTATGCAACGCGTGCAGCATGAGAAGAAAGGAGGCTCTAGAAGTCCTCAGAGTCTGCAGGGAAAGAGGGGGAGCGGTGACTACAATCGGCTTACTAGCATCTTACCTAATGGGCTACCTTGAAGAGTTTCTCGAGCTGTTTCCGCTCGAAAAAGCCATTCTCGAAGGGTACGAGGTCAAGAGTGTTCCTTACGAGTTACTCGAAAGTTACTACTCCAGTCCTGCAAATGCCTGGAACTACTGAATGGCCAAACCTGAATGGAGGCGTCTCAAATGGGAGGACACGAGGTGAGAATTGAGAGAGACTTTCTTGGGGAAAAAGAGGTTCCTAAGGATGCTTACTATGGAATTCACACTGTAAGGGCTCTGGAAAACTTTCCAATAACTTTCAGGCTGGGTTACAGGGTTCACCCAGAACTCGTAAAAGCTTTTGCCATGGTAAAAAAAGCGTGCGCAGTCGCACTAATGCAGCTCGGCTACTTGGAGGAAGAGAAAGCGAAAGCAATAGCGATAGCATGCGACGAGCTGATAGCTGGAAAATTCCTCGACCAAGTGGTGGTCGATCCTATGCAAGGAGGAGCTGGAACATCCCTCAACATGAACATAAACGAGGTTATAGCAAACAGAGCTGGAGAGATACTGGGCAAAAAAGTACACCCTCTCGATGACGTAAACATGATGCAGTCAACGAACGACACATTTCCGACAGCGGCAAGAGTTGCATCTATCTTTCTGCTCAGACAGCTAACGGCCGTAGTTGGAGAGCTGCAGCTGGCTCTGGAGGAAAAGGAGAGGGAGTTCTCTGGTGTTCTGAAACTCGGAAGAACTGAAATGCAGGAGGCCGTGCCCATAACACTCGGACAGGAGTTTAGCGCCTACGCGGAGGCGATAGCGAGAGATAGATGGAGGTTGTACAAGGTAGAGGAAAGATTGAGGCAGGTAAACATAGGAGGGACTGCCGTTGGAACAGGAATTAACGCAGACCTCAGATACATACACCTCGTAGTGCAGAGGCTGAGAGACATTACTGGACTTAACCTCGCGAAGGCTGATAACCTCATCGATCCGACTCAGAACTGGGACGTAATAGCGGAAGTTCACGGTTTACTCAAAGCTCTAGCGGTAAACTTGTACAAGATTTCTAACGACCTGATACTCATGAGCTCATTCAAAGAGATAGCCCTCCCAGCCGTGCAGGCAGGTTCTTCGATTATGCCGGGCAAAGTGAACCCAGTAATCCTCGAGTGCGTTAAGCAGGTGGCTGTTAGAGTTATCTCTAACGATGTCGCCGTCAACATGGCCTCTGCATGTGGGCAGCTCGAGCTGAATTCGATGGCACCCCTCATAGTTCACTGCACTCTGGAATCACTGGAAATTCTCAGGAACGCTGTGGAGGTACTGGTAGAAAAGTGCATCAGAGGAATAAAGGCCAACGAGACGATCTGTATGAGTTACCTCGAGAGAAGCCCCGCACTCGTCACCGCAGTGGCCCCCTACCTAGGCTACGATGAGGCAGCTGAAATAGCAAAGGAAGCTATCAGGAGTGGAAGGAGCGTAAGGGATGTGCTGAAAGAAAGAGGTTTCAGCGAAGAAGAGCTGGAAGTAATCCTGTCCCCTCAAGAGCTCGTAAAACCCGGTGTCGCGGGGGAGGGCAGAATCGGAAGGAGAGTTGTCAGCCGGTATAGAGAGTGATTTTTTAAACGTTAGAATTTATTTTTTTATACCATTACACTGTCAATATCTGTCGCAAAAACCGCGTTCAAGACCGAACGACTTCTGTTCGCATTTCATCAGGATCTTGCACGGCAAGAACTCTAACGTCTGCCACTCTTCTCGCGACGTTAATAGCCATCTTAAACTCTCTGTCGCTAATCTCGAACTCTCTCCTGTACTTTTTTCCCCTCCCCTTCGGCTTGAACTTAAAGATCTTCCAGTTGAGCACTCTTCCAAGAGAGTTGATGATTTCTGCCGTCTCTTCCATCCACTCCACGTTGAGTTTAGTAGCGACTGTCGTAACGGTAAATTCTTTCCTTAAGTCGAAAGCGTTCATGACGATTTCGAAGTGTCCATCTCCCCTCATGCTGTCGTGAATTCTTTCCGGTCCATCGATTGGCAGGTTTACAACATCTATCAAATCAAGAAATCCACAAGAGTTCAGCAGAGTACCGTTCGTGTGAACTTTAGTTCTCAACCCACGTCTTTTTGCAAACTTTAGGTAGTTTTCGAGCTTTCTATAAAGCAGCGGCTCTCCACCGGAAAAAACGACCATATCTCCCGAATTCATCCCTCTTAGACCAGACATTACAATTTCTTCATCCAGTTCCTTTTCGACGCTCATGCAAAACTTACACTTCATGTTGCATCTGCTGCCAAGAATGAACACGCGGATCATAATCTTAGAAGCTTTGTAACGAATTTTTTCGCCAGATAACTAGAACTGGAGTCGAAGGAGTACTCGATGCGGTTTGTGGGAAATTCTCGCCTCAGCTCGGAGACACTCTCAGCCACTTTTTCTGGCGCTTTCCTGTCCAGCAAAACGTCTGCAATCATTTCTGCAATCAGCTTCATCTCCTCTTCCTTCATTCCGATCCTCGTCACTTCCTGCACGCCTATCCTTATTCCCGACGGATCTCTAAAAGTTCTCCCCCTGTCCCCATCCCACGGAAGGAGGTTTCTGTTGACGAGTATTCCAGCTCTTTCGAGTTTCTTTTCAGCTTCAAGTCCTCCAGTTCCATCTCTTAGAACATCGATGAGTACTTGGTGGGTCTCTGTAAACCCGGCTCTCTCACCAACCACGCTAAGCCCTTCAGAGGCCAAAGACTCTGCAAGAGTTTTCGCGTTTTTGACTATTTGCTTTGCGTAACTTTCCCCGAACTCGAGCATCTCCATGCACGCAACTGCAAGGGCAGCAACGCAGTGAAGGTGGTGATTGCTCACAGTTCCTGGAAAAACTGCTTGATCTACATCCTCCGCAAGCTCTGCCCTGCACATTATCAAGCCGTGCTGTGGCCCAGGGAAGGTCTTGTGAGTTGAAGCTGAAACAACGAGAGCTCCCTCTTTGAGTGGGTTCTGAAATTGCTTTCCTGCTATTAAGCCTAAAACATGGCTCGCGTCGTAAACTAAGTTGGCTCCTACTTCCTCACAGACTTCAGCTATCTCCCTTACTGGATGGGGAAAAAGTATCACACTCGCACCTAGCATCACGAGCTTGGGCTTTTCCCTGAGTATCAGTTTCAGAGATCCATCCACATCAATGTTCATCTCCTCTCTGTCGAACGGGAGGTTCAGAACTTTCAATCCAAGTTTGCCGGCTAAACCAACACGGTTCATAGTTATGTGCCCGCCATCTCTCACGCTCAGGCTCGCAATTGTGTCGCCAGGTCTCGTGAGGCAGAAGTAAACGGAGAGGTTGGCGACGCTCCCAGAAGTTGGCTGGACATTAACATGCTCAGCTCCAAAGAGTTTCTTTGCTAGCCTCACAGCTTCAAGCTCCACCCTGTCCACGTACTCGCACCCAGAGTAAACTCTCTCCCCTGGCCTTCCCTCCGCGTACCTGTGCTGCACATCACTAAGCATAACTGCTCTGACAGCCATACTCGTGACGTTCTCACTCGCTATTAGTGGAAGGCTCCTACTCAGAAAGCACTCGTGGAAGAGCAGGAGTTCGTAAAGTTTTCCAAGATCGGTTTCCTTTTTACTATTACTAGTCACCGAATACCTCCCTCCACGTTTCCATGGCCTCGGGAAACATCTCTACCGCCCTTGGTAGTATACCGTGAACGTACGCTATCACGAGCCCGTAGTTTGTTATAGGCACTCCCGCCCTCCTCGCCAAGTTCATCC
>JAMOMT010000193.1 GCA_027066965.1 Archaeoglobaceae archaeon | reverse complement strand
GTGCCACCCGCTGGCGTCCGAAGAAGAACTCGCTCTTTCCCTAGCGCACCCAGCAAATGCAAGGCCAATTGCTATGGCTATCACAAGCACGACTGCGAACTTTCTCATTGAAGTGTCTACTCCATCTCTGTTTAAATTCGTAACTTTTCAAAGTAGCTTTCAAATTGTAAGTTTCGTAATTCACGACACTCACGAGCTTTAAAAGCAGCATACACAAAAGCATAAATCCTCCTTTCCATACTTCGGCCCATGAAGGTTTACAATACTCTTACCAAGCAGAAAGAGGAGCTGAAGCTCGAGAGAACAGTCAGAATGTACGTATGCGGAATAACGGCTTACGATTACTCCCACATAGGCCACGCGAGGTGTGCTGTCGTTTTCGACACTCTTAGGAGGTACCTCGAGTACAAGGGTCACTCGGTGAGGTACGTCCAGAACTTCACGGATGTCGATGACAAGATAGTTAAGAGAGCTGTTCAGGAGGGAAAGTCCTTCAAGGAGATTTCTGATTACTTCATCTCTGCCTACCTTGAGGACATCAAGAAACTGAATGTTAAGGAGTCGATAAACCCGAGGGTGACTGAGAACATCGACGAGATAATCTCTGCGGTTTCCAAACTTGTGGAGAAGGGCTACGCCTACGTCGTAGAGGGAGAGAATGGCTCGGATATCTACTTCCATGTTCCAGCTCTCGAGTCGTACGGAAAGCTCTCTGGCATGAGCCTGGAGGAGCTGAACAGGCACAGAATAGAGCCAGATCCGAGGAAAAAGGACGTCAAGGACTTTGCACTGTGGAAGGCTGCAAAAGAGGAGGATGTCAGAGCAAAGGCAGTTTTTGACTCTCCCTGGGGGAAGGGGAGACCGGGCTGGCACATAGAGTGCAGCGTCATGGCTTCGAAATACTTGGGCATACCGTTCGACATCCACGGAGGGGGGAAGGACCTGATATTTCCCCACCACGAGAACGAGAGAGCCCAGAGTCTCGCCTTGACGGGAGTCGAGCCCGTTCGATACTGGATTCACAACGACTTCGTCAGGATAAGGGGAGAAAAGATGAGTAAGAGCTTGGGCAACATAGTCAGGATAAGGGACGTGCTCTCCAAGTACGAAGGGGAGGTGCTCAGGTACTTTCTGCTATCAGCCCACTATAGAACTGCTCTCGACTTCAGCGAGGAGGCGATGGAGAAGTGTAAGAGGGCTTACGAGTATCTGAAGAACACGCTTGAAGCGATAGACATGGAAATAGCTGCGATAAAGAGCGGCATTTACAGTGCTGGTGAATCGAACGAGATTGCTGAGGAAGCTAGGAAACTTGAGAGAGATTTTCTGGCGGCGATGGATGACGACTTGAACACACCGGTAGCCTTTGCAGCTCTCCACACGTTCGCCAACAGTGCAAACAGAATTCTGAAGGAAAGTAATAGCTCTCTTCCCTCTCTCGAGTTCGCGTTTGAGACTATGAAGGGGCTGTGCAGCATCCTTGGACTCTTCGATAGCTATAGGAGAGTTCCCGTTCTCAGTAAAGAGCTTGTAGAGCTGGTAAAGGAGAGGGAGATTTACAGAAAGGAGAGAAACTTCGAGAAGGCCGACAGGATAAGGGATAGACTGAGGGAGAAAGGTTACCGACTTATAGATACACCGAAGGGGACGAGGTGGAGGCTAGTTTAAATATATGATTTACTTATCTAGTTTTTGCTATCGTTATTAAAAATTATTTTTCTTAACTATACGGGCATCTCGCAGCACTCTCTTGAACCAGTTAAACATCTCGTCACAAAACCACAAATTTTCAAAACAAGATTCGCCCGTGATGAAAGAGGTTACGAAAATTCGGCAAAACTTTAAAAATGTCTTCGGGGTGTTTAGCTACTATGAAGTTCAGGGTTAAGCTCATACCAGTTAGAATGGAGAGAGCTTCGGCCATCCTAAGCCAAGAGGACGCTCAGGAACTCGGATTGCTCGTTGGAGATAGAATAAAGCTCATTTTTGGTAGAAAAAGCATAGTCGCAGATGTGCAAATCGCCACTGGAATGATAGAGAGAGGAGAAATTGGGATATCTAAGAACATAACCGAGTACCTCGAAATCGAGGAGGGCGGAGAGGTAGAGGCTTATCCCGTTGCCAAACCTCCGAGCGTCGAGTACATCAGAAAGAAAATGGACGGTCATAAGCTGAAGAAGGAAGAGATATACTCCATAGTGAGTGACATCGTTAATGATGCTCTCAACGAGATAGAGCTCTCTGCTTTTGTCCTATCGAACTACTTCCACGGAATGGACATGGACGAGATAGAGTGGTTGACTAGGGCGATGATAGAGACCGGGGAGACTGTTACATTCGAGAAGGGTACGATAGTAGACAAGCACAGCATAGGTGGAGTGCCTGGGAACAAGATCTCCTTGCTTATAGTCCCTATAGTCGCTGCAACTGGTCTCTACATACCAAAGACTGCGAGCAGAGCCATAACTTCTGCGAGCGGAACGGCAGACACGATGGAGGTTCTTGCTAATGTCTGCCTTTCGGTTGACGAGATAAAAGAGATTACCGAGAGGGTTGGAGGAGTGATAGCATGGGGTGGAGCAACTAACATAGCTCCGGCTGACGACAAGATAATTCGAGTTGAGTACCCCCTCTCTATAGATCCTCACTCTCAGTTATTAGCGAGCGTCATGGCGAAGAAGGGCGCTATTGGAGCTCAGTTCGTGGTCATAGACATACCCGTGGGTAGGGGGGCAAAAGTCCCGGACATAGACAAGGGAAGAGAACTTGCGAACGACTTCGTCACCCTTGGCAGGAGGCTGGGATTGAATGTTACTTGTGCGATAACCTACGGTTCCCAGCCAATTGGGAAAGCTGTTGGCCCAGCTCTTGAGGCTAAAGAGGCTCTTGAGGCTCTTGAAAAAGGTAAAGCTCCGAGGAGTTTGATAGAGAAAGCTCTGGGAATAGCAGGAACGCTGCTCGAAATGGCAGGAGTTGCGACTGACGGAGTTGAGTACGCGAAGAGAGTTCTCGAGTCAGGAAAAGCTTTGGAGAAGTTCAGGGAGATAGTAGAGGCTCAGGGTGGAGAGCCGAACGTTAGCAGCGAGAACGTGCCTATAGGTGACAAGACGTACGATGTCGTTTCTCCGATAGATGGGGCCGTTTCGAGGGTTGACAACAAGAGGGTCGTTAAGGTTGCGAGAGCTGCTGGAGCACCTAAGGATAAGGGTGCCGGTATTGTTTTGCATAAGAAGGGTGGACAGCACGTCAAAAAGGGGGACAAACTATTTACGATATATGCTGAGAAGGAGTGGAAACTCGAACAGGCTATAGAGCTGGCAATGAGAGAGCCCCCGGTAAAGGTATCGGGAATGATTCTCGAAAAATATCCGTCCTACAGGTACTACTGAGCTGATTAACTTGAGCTAATTAAGGAGGTGTTATGTTGACTGAACTGAACAAAGAGCTGAAAACTCATAAGAAGGTTCAGGAGGGTTTGCAGGACATAATTGCCTGCAAAACTGGAATATGCAGGATTGAGCTTGAGGAAGGGAAGGGTGTTCTTGAGTATAGGGGCTATGCAGTTGAAGAGCTTGCCGAGCACTCAACCTTTGAGGAGGTAGCTTACCTTTTACTTTTCGGAGAGTTGCCGAGCAAAAGCGAGCTTGAAGCCTTTAGCGAAGAGCTTAAAGAGCTGAGAGAACTCCCTCCACAGATAATAGGCCTGCTTACACACTTATCTCCATTCTCTCATCCTATGGTCGTTCTCAGAACGGCTGTCAGCTACCTCGGAACCATGGACAAGCACATCCACTATAGGAGTCACGACGTCAGCATAGCCAAAGCGAAGAGCCTGATAGCGAAGTTCCCGACGATAGTTGCGTACTTCCACAGAATAAGGAGCGGACAGAAGCTGATTCACCCGAACGAAGAGTTGGGACACGCTGCGAACTTCCTCTACATGCTGAAGGGCGAAGAGCCTGAGAAGATAGAGGCGAGAGCAATGGACGTTGATCTCATTCTGCACGCTGACCACGAGCTCAACGCCTCGACTTTTGCAGCAAGGATTGCCGCCTCCACTCTCGCTGACATGTACGCCTGTGTGGTAGCAGCTACTGGCACTCTTATGGGGCCACTGCATGGAGGAGCTTCTCAGAAGGTAATAGAGATGCTGAGAGAGATAGCCGTGCCCTGGAGGGCTGAAGAATACGTCAAGATGAAGCTCGAAAGAGGGGAGAGGATAATGGGCTTCGGGCACAGGGTTTACAGGGGCGTAATAGACCCGAGAACACTCGTGCTGAAGAGGCTCGCAGAAAAGCTCGCTCAGGTTAAAGAGCCGAAATGGTATCAGATCAGCTTGGCTGTTGAGGATGCGGTTTACAAGTACAAGAAACTCTATCCAAATGTCGACTTCTACTCTGCGAGCGTTTATGCTAACCTCGGCATACCCGACGACCTATTCATAACTGTCTTCGCGATAAGCAGGATCGCCGGGTGGACAGCTCACATAATTGAGCAATACGAGAACAACAGGCTGATTAGACCGAGGGCTCTCTACGTTGGAGAGGCGAGGAGGAGGTATGTTCCAGTTGAGGAGAGAGAATAAGTAAGGTGATTTACAGGATGCATTGGTAGGGTGATACCATGCCCGGGCCAACCAAGTCAAAGCCTGAGCTCGCAGAAAGGCTGAGAAAGATGCCCCCATACCTCTTCGCAGAGCTCGATGCTATGAAAGCTGAGAAGCTGAAGGAGGGGGTTGACGTAATAGACTTTGGGGTTGGAGATCCCGATCTGCCAACTCCTCCGCCCATAGTCGAGGCGATGAAGAAGGCGGTCGAGAAGGTCGAGAACCAGAAGTACCCGAGCTACGCTGGAATGTTATCTTTTAGAGAGGCAGCCTCCCGATTCTACGAGAGGAGAAAGGGAGTAAAAGTCGATCCAGACGATATTGTAGCTCTGATAGGCTCGAAGGAGGGCATAGCCCACTTACCTCTTGCCTTCGTAGAGAGTGAAGACGTAGTTCTCTGTCCAGACCCTGGCTACCCAGTCTATCCTTCCTGCACAATTCTTGTAGGAG
>JAMOMT010000192.1 GCA_027066965.1 Archaeoglobaceae archaeon | reverse complement strand
CTTCCCTGATGCCTTCGAACCCTTCTACAAGCCAGTTGCGGAGCTACCTTCGGTGCTTGGATTTGGACCCGAAAAGATAGGAGAGGGAATACTGGCAGCCACAGCTGCGGGTATAGCGATCCACGCCGTGAGACATGTAGCGAGTAAGAGTGGAGAAAAGAAAGAGGAGAAGAAGTGAGGTGATTTGAAATGACAACAGTTGTCGTCGACCCTATAACGAGGATTGAGGGTCATCTCAGAGTGGAGATGGATTTAACGGAGGAGAAAACTTCCAAAGGCTCGTTCAGCTTCGTCAAAACTGCGAGGTGCTGCGGCGAGCTTTTTAGGGGGTTCGAGATATTTTTAAAGGGTAGAGACCCAAGAGACGCAATATTTCTGACTCAGCGTATATGTGGAGTCTGTCCTGCTCCGCATGGAGAGGCTTCCTGTGAAGCTGTGGAGAGAGCGTATGGTGTCGTTCCACCTCCAGTATCCATTCTCTCGAGAAACATAATGCACGGAGCTTACTACATCTACGACCACGTTATTCACACCTACATTCTCGTAGGGCCGGAGCTCGGAATAATCTGCAAGTACCCACCAATGGTGCCTCCAGCTCTTGGCAAAGCTGGAATAGCCAAGCTCGGACTGGGCAAGAGCTACGCGAAGGCGATAGAGATACAGAAACTCGCAAACCAGATAGTCGCACTCTGGGGTGGCAAGTTCCCGCACTTTGCAAGCCAATATCCTGGAGGTCTAACGGCGCATCCAACACCGGCAAGAGTTGCAGACACCTTCGCAAGGATGGTCAAGATATGGGAGTTCATAGCAATTGACATGATAAACGACATTCAGACGATAATAGACGCAAGCGACAAAATAGGAGAAAAAGTCAGTGACTTGCTCGGAGTGGACTTCAAGGGCCTCGAGAGTCTTGGAGTCTCCACTGGCAACTTCTTGAGCTATGGTGCGTTTCCTGACTACGAGGACTACGACGACTGGCTCGATCCTTCAAAGAGGAAGAAAGCTCTTTTCAGGAGCGGTGCCTGGAGCGACGGCTCGTTCAAGACATTCGACGAGAGCAAGGTCAGGGAGTATATAAAGTACTCCTGGTACAGCGGAGAGAGCGGATTAACACCCTTCAAGGAGTCAACAATACCTGATAGGACGAAGAGCGAAGCTTACTCGTGGATCAAAGCTCCTCGCTATGACGGCAAGGTTTACGAAGTTGGGCCTCTCGCGAGAATGGTAAACACCTTCGGTACGAAGTGGAAGATCCCGAGAGTTCACCCAGTAACAGGAAAGGACTATGGAGATTTCGTTTACGAGATGAGGAACCCAAAGGGCTCCGTTCTCGACAGGATAGTCGCGAGAGTTGCATGTACTCTGATAATAGCGAACAAGATGTTCGAGTGGATAGAAGCGATAAAGGGGATGGAAAACGAGAAGGTAATCAACTTCAAGAACTACCCGAGCAGCGGAGAGGGTTATGGGCTCTGGGAGGCGCCGAGAGGAGCTCTTGGGCACTGGCTCATAGTCAAGAACGGAGTAATAGACCACTACCAGTGCGTTGTTCCATCCACATGGAACTTCAGTCCGAGAGACGACAGCGGAAACCCAGGAGCTGTCGAGCAGTCTTTAGTTGGCACCTGGCTGCCCAAGAACATGAGCGTGAAGGATGTTTGCAATGCCCTGTATCCTGAGAAGGACGTCAACCTCTCACCTGTGGGGATAAATGCAACAGTGAGCTGGGGAGACGCCTTAGATGCAGCTCTCAAGCCACTTGGCCTAGAAAAGCTTAACCTTGAGCCCGCTGGAGGGGCTGAGTACAACACAACCCTTGCACTCATAGCAGTGAGGAGCTTTGACCCGTGCATAGCGTGTGCCGTGCACGTTGGTAGGGTAGAATAAATTTTAAGAGGTGTGAGAACAATGGCAGGGACAAAAGGGGCAAAGGCGGAGTACGTTGAAGTTTACCGCCACTCACTTTTTTACAGGCTGTGCCACTGGAGCATAGTCATCACGGGCTTCATACTCGCATTCACAGGCATGCAGATGGGAGACCTTTATGGCGTCAGAATACTTCCAGAAGGTGGAGTTCTCGCCACCCACCTCGCAGTTGGAATGGTTTTCGGAGGCCTGTGGTTCCTGATGTTCTACTACATCGTCGTCAAGGAGTGGAAGTGGTTTGGACTTCAGAGGATACCCTACTCTATAAAGTTCCTGATTGCCGAGACTATGGCATGGTTTGGGATAGGTCCGCACATTGAGGATCCGAGGGGCTACGATCCGCAAAAAGGAGAGTATGTCGAGAAGATAATACCAACCGAAGTGATGGTCTGGTGGATTTACTTCCTCCTTGCGTTGCTCATGGGAATAACTGGGCTGGCGATGTACTTCAGAACTCAGTTCGCTCCACTTTACAGCATAGCTGGGGCGATAGGACAGTTCTTTGGTACAAGCAACGGCTACGCAGTGATAAGGGCGATCCACAGACTTGGTATGTACCTCTTTGCCATGGTTATGTTCATGCACGTTTACGCAGTGATAATCTTCAAGGTGCTCGGCTCGATGATCACGGGCAAGAGGATGGAAAGAGTCAAAACGAAAACGTAATTCATTTTTTAAACTTTACTGTTCCGGTAGAAAGGTCAAGTTTTTTAAATGATTGAACATCTGGCTTGACGATGCGGGCATCCAGCGTCATGCTCACAACAACTCTCGTGTGCTTCGCACTCTTCGTGATCTTGCTGTCCTACAGATTCTGGCCAGAAGGAGTTTTTGCACTGGTGTTGTTCTGGACTGCGTACTTTGCCTTTTATGCAGTCAGCTACGTTTACGCTCCGAAAGTTTACCCGAAAGTTTACAGGATGACGTCGAGTGGAATATACGTTAACGGAGGATTTTTCAGTTGGAACGGCTTCAGAGGATACAGGGTCGGAGAGGACTTTGTGTACCTGATCGGCAGTTCTGGCAAAGAAGTCATGGCTCTCCCGAAGGAGTGTGAGAACGTGATAAGAGATCACCTGTCAAGATTCTAGCTGTTAACTAAGCGTGCATCTAAAACCTGAAACCGTGCTTCCCAACAAGGGGAACGAATCTAACACTTCCCCACCTCTTCTTCCTGAGTTCTCCACTCCAGTCCTTCTCTACTACGTAAAGTTCCTGAATTGCGTCGCCGATCGGTATTACCATCTTACCTCCCGGCTTGAGCTGCTCAACGAGCGGCTCCGGTATCGAGGGGGCAGCAGCCGTTACGTATATTCTGTCGTACGGAGCGAACTCCTCACAACCCTCGCTGCCATCCCCAACGACAACTATTACGTTGTCGTACCCAAGTTCTCTCAACGTTTTCTCAGCTCTCTCAGCTAGCTCGGGGATTCTCTCAACCATCACGACCCTGCCATCCTTTCCCACGAGTTCGGCCACTACTGCAGCGTGGTAACCACTACCACCCCCGACCTCCAAGACGTTGTGTCCCGGCTTTAAATCGAGCAGTTCGCACATTATCGCCACCATGTGCGGAGCACTGATCGTCTGCCCACGCCCTATGGGTAGAGGGTAGTCAAAGTAAGCCTCAGAGCTGTATTGAGGTGGAACAAAGAGGTGTCTCGGAACTTTCAGCATAGCTCTCGCAACCCTGTCGCTTATGTTGAGCTCTTCCTTCAGCCTCTCCACCATCCTTTTCCTCTCTTCCAGCCTACCAAACTTGTCTTCCATGTTTTTATTTTCTCGAGGTTCAATTTGAAGGTTTTGCGGCTTTGTTTAACCAGCTAGCTGTTTAATTGTTATACCGTCGTTATCAAATTCGATTGCAAATAGAAAAGTCCAAAATTGAAGTAACTGAAACATCAGTCCATGAGAACAAAGCTGATGCTTTTGGTCGTCGCACTAGCTCTCTGCTTCTGTGGGTGCGAAAGCAAGACTTACCACCCCCCTCCGGTAGTAAACGACGTAAACGTAAAGTTACTCGACTCAAACGCCTCGAGCGTAACGTTGCAGTTCGACGTTTACGTAAGGGGATTCAGCAAGAAAAAAGATGGATATAACCTAAAAGCAGAGGTACTGTTGAGTAGTAGCAGGATAACACTGCAGGAAAGAGAAACAGGGATAAACGATACATCCGGAACTCACGTTTACAAGTTTAACTTTTCGTTCGACAGAGACAGAAGCTACATAGTTTCCTTTAAGATTATGAAGAACAATAGTGTGTACGACACGTACCCAATAAGAATTACCAATCTGCAGAGCGTTCCAAACCTCGAGTTCGGTGTGAAGCTGAAAGACGTCGACTTCCAGCTCGTGAATCTCACGAAAGATAAGGCGACATTATTCACGAAACTCTACTTCACGTCGAGCAAGATAGTAAGCAATGTGAGTCTGCACCTGAAAGCGAAGCCTGTAGGAACGAGTCTCATAGCGACGGAGAAGTGGATCGACGACATTAACTTTACAAACGGCCTCAATGTCCTGACGACGAACCTGACGGTTCCGAGGGACTACAACTACCTGCTGGTAATCGAGGCCTGGAGGGGTGACAAAATAGAGAAAACCTGGAGAGAGCCATTGATACTGAATCCAGAAAAGCCAAAACCCAAGAACGAGACTCAGACGAACTTTTCGCTCCAGAACTTCGTGGTTAGACCTATGCCCCGCCCAAGACCCGTATACACACCCCCAGTGAAAAAGGTTCCGTCTTTCCTCGCAGTAACTACTATCGTCTGCCTCGCACTGCTCGCCGCGAGACGCTTAAGAAGTTTAAAGTAATTTTTTTAATTTATTTTTACATTTTTACTATTTCTCTCATCTGTTTTCCTGTCAGATGCAGAGTTACCTTTACAGATGTCTTTTTGACCTGACGCCGGTGATCATCGCCCGTAATCTACAAACATAAACCTTAAATTGAATAAAAATAACTTCCAGCAGTGGCGGGAGGGCTCGAAAGTCTCTCGGACTTACAGAGGATAGCTGCCTTTATCTTGCTTGTTCTGGTAGTTTCAGCTCTCTACTCCTTCGTCTCCAGCCTCAGCTTCACGAACACAGGTTTGCCCGGAATCGTGGGAGTTGGAGGTTACCCAGGTCATTCCAACCCCTTACATCCC
>JAMOMT010000191.1 GCA_027066965.1 Archaeoglobaceae archaeon | reverse complement strand
AGTTCGGTTCGCATAGAGTGCTCTTCGACTGCGGAGAAGGTACACAAAGGCAGATGATGATGGCCAAAACCGGCTTTAAAGTCGAGGCTATATTTATAACTCACCTGCACACAGACCACTTCGTTGGTCTCTTTGGTCTGCTGGAGACGATGTCCCTAAACGAGAGGCAAGAGAGGCTAACTGTCTACAGTCCTCACCCAGAGTTTCTCTCGTCCATTTTCAAAGCGTTTGGATACGACGAGCTGAGTTTCCCGGTCGAAGTGAGGGAACTGAAGGATGGAGAAAGTGTGAGGTTCGGGAATTTCAGAATCGTTGCTTTCAGGACCGAGCACATAGTGAAAAGCTACGGTTACGCTCTGATAGAGGACGAGAGGAGAGGTAAGTTCAACAGGGAGAAGGCTGAGGAGCTTGGAATAAAGCCCGGGCCTCTCTACGCGAAGCTGGCGAGGGGAGAGAGCGTGGTCGTCGACGGCAAGGTCATAACTCCGGAAATGGTGCTGGGAAAGCCAAGGCCAGGCAGGAAGGTAGTTTACACGGGAGACACTAGACCTTGTGAGAGAGTCGTTGAGATTGCAAGAAATGCGGATTTACTGATACACGACGCCTCTTTTACATCAGAACTCGATGACTGGGCAAAGGAGACAAAGCACTCGACTGCAAGGGAGGCTGCTGAAGTTGCGAGAAAGGCTGGAGTGAAGAGGTTGATACTGACGCACATAAGTGCGAGGTACAAAGATCCAACACCTCTGCTCGAAGAGGCAAAGGAGGTTTTCGAGAACGTGGAGGTTGCGGAGGACTTTATGGTCGTTGAGGTGCCCTACCCGGACTAACTACCTATTTATACTGTATATATTATTAATCAATTAAATAAAACTAAAAAATAAAATTCAACGCAGACTAATAGATCTAAGAAGAGTAGGCCTCAACGAGCGTCTTCCCCGCCTCGGTAACGCTCTTCCTACCGAGGAGGCCTGTTGCTCTTAGTACGGTCAGAGCCTTCTTTATCTCCTCTTCGCTCAGGCTGAGCTTCTTCTTTATGAAGTCCACCTCGTCCTGCTTGTAGTTTCTGATCTCCGAGCTCTCCTTCCAGATCTTGTTGAAGACTTCGAGGTTGTCGTGAATAACCTTGAGCACGTTGAAGGTCGTTGGAGTCACAGCAAACTTCACTCCGGTAAGGTTTGCAGTCTCAACGACTCTCTTCATCTTATCGCCCATCGGAGTTAACCCAATCATCCTGTTCTGCAGTTCGAAGACCCATCCCTTGGACTCGCACTCTCCAAGCGCCCTTATCGCATCCGAAACGAGAGATGCGAGCTCGTCCCTGTGGATGTATCTCCTAGGTATCTTCGAGAGGATCTCGATGTCGTACTTCGTCAGGTATGGCTTCCTCTCTATTCCCCTCGTGAACGCCAGAACTTTCCTGCCCTTCTTCGTTATCCCGTTCTGCAGCAAACCTTCGTTTTTAGCTTCTCTCACCCACTCGTACGTCGGCACATCTCCGCTGAGCGGGAAGGTGAGGGCTTTGACCGCATCACTCGTGAAAACGCCGTACTCTGCTATTTCGCTCCACTCAGTAGTCCAGTACGTGTCCCTGTTCTTCATGAACCTCCTCTCTATGAGCTCCTTCGACTCGAGAAGGTGCAGAATTGCTCCAAGATCCTGAACGTTCGCTCTCCTCTCGATCTCGCTGTAAGTGGGGAGTATGTCGGGAGTGTGCTGGTTTATTCTCTCGATCTCCTTTATCGTGTTGAGAACCTCTATCTCGTCCTCCAGCAGGTATATCGGGTAGCAGAGCTGTGTTTTCACACCCATCGCATCGTACGTGTCCATGGCAGACTTTCCGAGATTAGTCAGACCTCCGTTCCACATTCCCCTGTCTTTCAGGCTCTCACTGCCTATTCCGCTCCTCATCAGGTTCATGTCCTCCTCGCTGAGTATCACCGGCACGTCAAAGCTCGTGTATTTCGCAACTTCCATCGCCAGCTCTGCTGCTCTGGTTAACGCGTAGGCCTTTCCGGAAGTTCTGGGAGATATCAGAAGCATTCTCATCGCCTGCAGAGCGTTGATGACGTTCTCTCCGATTCCGGCTGTATCCCTGCAGGCAACGAGTTCTTCCACATCGCCAGCGGACGGCAATTTTCTCAGGAAGTCAACGATCTCCTTTGTGAGAAACAGCCTCGGATGCGTTTTGCCGTAGATCTCTAGGAGCTTTCTCGCGTTCTCGTTAACTCCGTTCTCGTCAGCCAGCTGCCTCTCCTTCAGGTACTCGAGCCACTCTTCAGGTATGTGGCCCGTTTCGACAGCGAGCTGGATCATTTTTATTACTTCGCTGTCCGCAAACACTTCCGGCAGTTTTTCAAGGTCAAGCCTCTCCACGATCTCAAGCATCTCTCTACCAGCCTCAGTCAGCTCCGGCTTTTCGAACTTCCTCGGCATCCCTTCAAGGTCGATCAGTCCAAGGATGTACAGCTCTATCAGCCTCTCCTGCGGAGCGGCTGAGAGGTCAGACAAAGCCTCAAGGTGCTGCTTTTTCAGAAACATTCGATCTCCTCCGTTTTTTATTTTGTTTGTTTGATTACCATTATAATTTTACCATTTAATTTAACTGCCCGGCTTAAATCCCGTTTCCGTTTCTTCCAGTCAGTCTCGATTATCACACAGATTTCGAGACAGACACCGAAACAGACCCGGCAACCTAACAGGCCACAAGCCAAACAGGTAAACGAGAAGCCTGAAAAATCAGGCTCCTCCCACGGCCTTTGCCTCAAGCTTTCTGAGCTCGGAAGTCAGCTTCTCAATCTCCTTCTTCAGCTTTTCGACCTGCGATTTAAAAGCTAACTCCGACTTCTCCAGATACGCCTTTGCTTCATCCCTGTCGATCTCGAAAATGAGGCCTCCAATCACTCTGTAAACCTTACCGTCAGTCCTCTCGAGAACCTCTCTTGCGTTCTCAACTTCAGCGAGCTTGATCTCGTACCTGCTCAGAGTATCTCTCAGAATTCTGAGTTTTTCCCTCGCCTCCAAAAATTTGTAAGAGTTGATCATTGAACCACCCTTCTTCTTTATCTCTCTTTTACTCCTTCCTGCCCCCGAGCTTCCTGATCTCTTCAAGCAGCCTGTTAACTTTCCTGCTGTCCTCCTCCACGCTCCTGAGCAGCGTGAGCCTGAGGTTCATGAGCTTGTCTATCCTCCTCTCGATCTCCTCCTTGACCTCGTCGATGTTGGCACCTATTACAATTCCGGCCCCAACATCCATTATCAGGTCGTTGACGTTCTCGATCTTGCCCCTGATGGCAATTCCGGAGCCGAGCGGGATGTAGATGCTCCTGCCCTCACCCTTCTCCTTGATGTAGGTCAGCGTGGAGTCAACAGCCCTGAGGTCAGATATCATCGCGTCAACAGTCGCGATCTGCTCCCTCAGGTATTCGATCTCACCGAGAATGCTCCTGAGTTCGTCCTGCAGCTCCTCCATCCTCTTCTTTCCGACCTCCTTAACCTCCTCGCTCATTCACGTCACCTCCTTAACGTTATTTCAATTACTCTTTACTACTTACTGGTATTTACTAAACTAAGGTAATAAAAGTTTTTTGTACCATGTTTTGGCACTGTTTCTTTAACCATTAAAAAGAATTTAAAGAGATCAGCACAGCTTACGGCAGTGAAGGTTTACTTAGACACATGCGTCTGGTGCAGGCCTTTCGAATGAACAGAACGAAGAGATTCTCCAAGAAGTGGAGGCAATTAAAGCGATTTTGGATGCTCATGACTGCGGAGAAGTTGAGATAGTTGGATCCACAGCAGTGATAGCCGAAGTATCTCTCATATCTGATGAAGACAAGAGAAGAGCCGTAGAAGAGTTTGTAAAAACAGTTTCTGATTTTATGTTGAGAATTCACGAAGACGAGATACGCTTAGCCAAGAAAATCAGAGACGATTGCGGACTGAGAGATGTGGACGCTCTCCACGTTGCCTTAGCCTGCAAAAACGCTGATGTGCTTGTAACCGCAGATAAAGGAATTTAAAAGAAGGCTAGATGTTTGCAAAAGTATATTATCGTCATGAGCCCAGTTGAATTCAATGAGTTCAGAGGAAGTGTTCGATAAGGCTATGAGAATCCTGAAAAAGGAACTGAGCAGTGAGGAGTTTCTGATGTTTCTTCAGACGATCACTCCAAAGAGCGGGGATTCGGTAAAGGAACTGGATGAGAAAACGAAAAATTTGACGCTTGATGAGTTTTTGAAACTTGTCAGAAAGGAGGAGGAGAGCGGTTAGCATTAGAGGGCTCCAGAATTATTAGAGTGCAGTTGTTCAACTTAGTTGCATAGATCTTAACATTGACTGAAGTAGGATTTTTGAATGAAAAACCTAGTATCCTCGAAATTCTATTGGATATTCTAAGATAAGGTCTCTGGCGACAGTATTGATGCGATATCCATTTAATGGGACCGCCGCGGTAGTTTGATGGAAGAGTATTGCCCAAAAGAAGTGAGTCAGCTGTTATAATAATCCTCCATTTCGGCCCAGATGGTGACCCTTTCTGATAGCCTTGATAAAAACAATCACCTACGCTCGACACTGGCGCTGCTTGCTGTAAGTCCTGCGTGCTGATGCCGTAACCATTTCTAATACCAGAATTTTTTGGTTGCCATTCGATACTCCCGATATGACTATAACTTGGGGGCTCATAGATATTCAATCAGTACCAAATTATAAATACCTTGCCAAATAGTATCACATAGTCAGCATCCTCTTTAAACGTTTAAACAAATCAAACCCAAAACAAAATAACATAACACAAAATAAAAAGAGAAATCACCCAACAAAATCCTCGGGCTTCGGTATCTCCAGCTTGAGCCCTTTCCTCTTCCTGACTTCCATTATGAATTCCTCGAGCATATTAGCGGGAACTGGTTCAAATCCAGCGTGCTCAACGCTCCACATCGCCTTTCCAGCAGTCGCAGACCTGATGTCACCAGCAAATCCGAACATCTCCTTCACCGGCGCTTTCGCAACAACCGTAACCATATCCCCTTCAGTGTTCATCTCGAGTATCTGACCTCTCCTGCCCTGAATCTCCCTCGTAACGTTACCGAGCATCT
>JAMOMT010000190.1 GCA_027066965.1 Archaeoglobaceae archaeon | reverse complement strand
AGCTCGGTACCTCTACCCTTGTACTTCTCCAGTTCCTCAAGCTTCCTCTTGAATTCGTACTGAAGTTTTGAAGTCATGAGCATCACCCAACATGAGTTCGTTGAGGGTTACTTAAATAGGCTGCGTCCTTCAAATGGCAATTAGTAAATCAAAAAATTGAGCTGAAAATATCTATACAACATTAAACCTTATTAAGCGATTGTGCACTAAAAAGCTCTATGAGGCTTATATTCTCAGACGAGGTAGGAATGTTAAAACCACGTAATTTCTACTTGCGATGTGTCGTCATGATACCGGAGGACTGCTATTTCACTTTACAATAAAAATTTTTTAAGTTAAAGAGAAAATATGATATTCCCCTAAACGAAGAATTTAAAGCATCGGACGTGTGGCATATAAAACGTTATCAAAAAGAAGAAATAAAATTACCAAAAAAGCACGAAGCACGTTTGCAAAAGTATGTACACAATGATTACACTTATTATCTTGAATTTATTAAAAAGAGTTTAGAAATACTATCTAAAGATACTACTGTTATTGTAATTTGGACGTACTTTTTTAACAAGGTGTTCAAAGATCAAAGTAAAATTGAAAGAGATTTCCTTCAAACGCTTATGTTAAGAGTTGAATACGAGCTAAGAGAGCGGGAAGAGAATGGAATAATAATATATGATCAAGTTAATATAAATAAAATTTTTGAACATTATAATGATATATACATAAATGGTAAATTTGTTAAAAAATATTATCATATAAAAGATTCTATGTCTTTCGAGATTTCTACATTTTCCTCCGGAATTCAAATAGTTGATTATGTATCCAATATAATCTTCAACAGCTTAAAGAGAGGTATAAAAGGAAGAGGATATACTGAATCACTATCTATTTTTGAAAAAATACTAAAACCAAAAATTCGTAGAAAGCCTGAAATGTTAATCAGCCAGACTGGATTTGTTCCATTGTATCTAAAAAAACATAGAAAAGGATTGGAGTTATTAAAGAAGATTAAAGAAAATCTAGATATAAATATATAATTTCTTTCTTACTGGATTTGTGATGCTTTCCTCTTCAATACTTTGATCGAAGCCAACCATTATCTTGATAAAAACCTATATACCACAAACCAAGTGGGAAATGTGGGAAAATGCCCGTGACGAGAGTGGATAAGAAAGGCAGAATTCTGCTGCCCAAGGAGATAAGGGATAGAATGAACGTCAGACCGGGAGATGAATTCCTGATAACAGATGTAGGCGAAGATGCGGTAGTGCTGAAGAAAATAGACGTTAAAAAGATGCTCAATAGCCTAATCGAGAAAGCCAAAAGCGTTGATCTGGAGAAACTTGAAAGGGAGATAGAAGAGGAAGGTAATAGAATTGCAAGAGAGAAGATTTCTGATTGACACCAACGTTTTATCGCCGCTATCAAAAAAGGATGGACAAAAACAACAGATCTCGTTTTCCACCTCCTTACCCGTGCAGAGTTTGAAATCGTAGCAAATAACGTTCTCGTTGCAGAATACGAGAAGTACGCCAGAAGTCTGAATGCCGAAGAGTTCCTGGAATTTCTGAAGCTTAGAATTACCGTGGTAAACCCGTCAGAGGGTGAAGTAGAAACGTGCAGGCCCTACTTCCCCGGAAGCGAGGTTGCTGATGTTATCCACGCTGCTACATGCCTAAAAACAAAAGCAGTTCTTATCACCAACGACAGGCACTTTGACCGGATTAAAGAATCTCACCTGATAAAAGTATGGAGTATTTCTGAAGCGATATCTGAGATTCTATAAATAACTTGAGATTCTAAAAGCTAGCTAACAAAGTCAAAACAGTGCGGGGGGCGGGATTTGAACCCGCGGACCCCTTCGGGACAGGGTCTTAAGCCCTGCGCCTTTTCCTGGCTCGGCAACCCCCGCTCGCCGATACTTCCAGCTCTCTAAACCAAACTACCTCCGGGAAAATAAAACTTAACTCTACTCGAGCAGAACCTTTATCAGGTCCTTGTCGTGAACGAGCCCGGCAAGCCTGTTCTCAGCATCCAGCACGGGCATGTGGTCTATGTCCTTCCTGACCATCTCCCTCGCACACTTGCTTACCGACGTGTGGGGATATACGTGTGCCGCATCCCTCATGTAGTTCCTCACGGGCTCTTTCGGCAGCTTCACAACGCTCACTTCGAAGTACTTGACGGTAAAGTCCCTTATGCTGTCCCACGTCCAGGCATCGTCGGTATCGCTCGAGGAGGAGTAGTGCGTCTGCTCTATGAAGTCCTCTATCAGCGTCTCGGTGAGCATGATCTTCTCGTCAACTATCCCGCACAGCTCGGCAGAGGAGTTGAGGACTGGGCAGAGCTCCGAGTTGCTGATCCTCATTATCTCTCCAACTATGTTGAGGGGGGTTTCATCCCACACGCAGACGGCTTTCGGGGTCACGTAATCCTTAACGGGCTTGTCAATCCCCATCTCGGCTATTTTCGCAACTATGTCCCTCACAGTTATTATTCCGGCAAGCCTGTCCCCATCGAGAACGGGAAGCCTTCTGAACGGAGTGGAAACGAGGATCTCGACCACCTTCTTTAAAGGCTCGTCAACCTTCACTGTGACGGGTTCGGGAGTCATGAGAAGGGCTATCTGATCCTCCTCAACCTTTCTGAGAATGTCCTTTCTGGTTATTATCCCGGCAAGCCTTCCGTCCTTAACCACGGGCACGGCGGATATTCCGTACTTTTTGAAGAGTTCGAGAACGTTCTCTCTTCTACCGGGCAACTCGGCGTATATCACGTTTTTATTCATCACGTCTCCCGCGGTGAGCATTACTCGATGAGAATTCCAGATGGTTATATACTTTTTCTTATACTTTTAGCCGCCGTGCTGCTGCGTTCTCTCATCTCACCTCCACGCTTCATCAACGACCGGTCCTTATTTTCATCCAGCCAGCCCGGATAACGTCAGGTTAGTCATCGAAAAGTTAGTCAACAAAGCCAAGAAAAGAGAGAAATAGCGGGAAATCAACTCTTCTATCATGTTCTTCGAAAGACAGGTGAAGGATTTCATAAACATAGACCCCCTTCAGACCGGAGGAAAGCTGAGTGAGGATGCGAAGAAGGTTCTTCTCGAGTGGGGTGACGGTTACAGCATATGCGACTACTGCACGGGAAAGCTCGAGGAGATAACTAAACCCCCCGTAAACAGGTTCGTCGAGGAGCTGAAGGAGTTTTTCGAGTGCGATGAGGTCAGATTCACGACGGGGGCGAGGGAGGGCAAGTTCGCGGTGATGCACGCTCTCTCCAGAGCAAACCCGGACAAGAAGTACGTCGTTGTTGACTCGAACGCCCACTACTCCACTCTTCTGGCAGCTGAGAGGGCGGGTTTGAACGTTATAGAGGTGGAGAACTCCGGTTACCCCGAGTACAGGATAAACGAGGAGAAATACAGGGAGATTCTCGAGAGCAGGAACGACGTTCTGCTTGCCGTGCTGACCTACCCTGACGGAAACTACGGAAACCTGCCGGATGCGAAAAAGGTGAGCGAGGCGTGCAGAGGAGAGGACGTCCCCCTCCTGCTGAACTGCGCATACTCAGCCGGGAGAATGCCGATCAGCATGGTGGAGCTTGGAGCGGACTTCATCGTGGCGAGCGGTCACAAGTCGATGGCCTCTGCCGGGCCTGTGGGAGTCTTGGGCTTCTCCAAGGACTACACAAAGATTGTTGCCAGGTGGTCGAAGTACAGGAAGGGGAAGGAAGTCGAGTTCCTCGGCTGCACTGCAAGAGGTGTTCCTCTCCTCACACTCATGGCCTCCTTCGACCACGTGAAGGAGAGGATAAAGAGGTGGGATCAGGAAGTTGAGAAGGCGAGGTGGTTCGCTGAGGAGATGGAGAAGCTCGGCATAAAACAGCTGGGTGAAAAACCGCACAACCACGACCTGATGTTCTTCGAGTCGGAGATTCTCTACGAGATTTCGAGGAAGGTGAAGAGGGGCAGATACTTCCTGTATAAGGAGCTGAAGAAGAAGAGGATCCACGGAATAAAGCCGGGGTTAACGAAGCACTTCAAGCTCTCAACTTACCTCGTCCCCAAGGACGACCTGAGGATCGTGCTGAATGCTTTCGAGGAGATAATTGAGGCTTACAAAGTTTGATTGTCTTTAAGATTTGTTATTATTTTATTTTCACAGTAATTATTTATCTCCGCAATCTCCACCAGATCAACCACAAGTTCACGTTCAGACGTTCAGGTTCCATTGCTTGCCGTTTTGTCATACCACTTCAACCAACTAACTAACTCAGCCACGCTCAACCAAAATCAACTAACTCCATTCAACCATTCAACTTTTGTTTGGTTGATTGGTTGAGAACTATCAAACAGCAAAAATCAAATGGTTAAAGGGGAAGGGAAGCCGACAGTTTCCGCGCTTCCCGTGCCCTCTCGGAACACAGTACAACGCGGAACGGGATCGGGCTTAACTTCCGGGTTCGGAAAGAGTCCGGGTGTTTCCCCGAACCCTATGACCGTCGGCAAAGTAACCAGTTCCCGTTGGGTATTTAAATGTTGCCCTCGATCTTCGGCGAGCATGAAGGTCGTGTTCGTCTGCTCTCCATTTCAGGGTAAGAGGGAGAACGTCGAAAGAGCAAAGGAGTACTGCAGGATGCTCGTGGATGCTGGATACATTCCCATCGCACCTCACGTTTACTTTCCCCAGTTCATGGACGACAGCAACTTGGAAGACAGGAGACTCGCTCTGGAGATGAACAAGAAGCTGATGGAGTTCTGCGATGAGATGTGGGTTTTCGGAGAGGAGATCACAGAGGGAATGAAGGAGGAGATCGAGCACTTCAAAAAGCTAAAGGGAGAGGGCAGAATAAAGTACGTCAAAAACGTCAGAAGTATGACACTTCGAAAACGAAATTAACACCGAAGTCCTGCCGTTTTCAATGAACACAACCCTCAACTTCGTCAAAACCGTATGCCCTTACTGCGGGTGCGGGTGTGGAATCGTCGCACGTACTTCTGGAGGTAGAGTTACCATAACCCCGGACAGAAATCATCCCGTAAACGCCGGAAAGCTGTGCATCAAGGGGAGGTACCTCAACCAGCTCCTCGAAGCCCTGAAAGAGAGGCCGAAATCTCCC
>JAMOMT010000189.1 GCA_027066965.1 Archaeoglobaceae archaeon | reverse complement strand
TTCTCTCGTACGTAGCTGTCAACCCCATCCTGTAAGGGGCGGCACTCATCTCTGCTATCAGCGAGTAGGATTCTGAAGGCAAGTGGTGAACCTCATCAAAAACGAGGAACCTGAACCTGTTGCCGAGCCTGTCGGCGTTGACGTAAGCCGAATCATAGGTGGCTACTGTTATCGGCTTTAGTTCCTTCTTCCTGCCAGAGAACTCACCCACGTTCTCCTCACCAAAAATTGAGAGTTTTTCCAACCACTGGTCTAACAGGTCGAGAGTTGGAACGACTACGAGAGTTGCTTCTGAGATCTCGTTTATCGCTGCAAGAGCAACGTGAGTCTTTCCACTACCAGTTGGAAGGACTATACAGCCTCTCTTATCACTCATCCACCTCTCCAGAGCTTCCTCTTGATAGTCTCTCAGCTCTATCTCGACGTCGAACTCTGGACACAGTATAGCGTCGAAGACTTTGTCGGTGTGCTCTATACCAGATCTCTCGAAGTACTCCACAAGCTCCCTATATCTGTAAGCCATCAGACGATAGCACTTCTCTTTGGAGTCGTAAACAGCCTGAGGTACATGCACATCTCCTCTAACGATGAGCGTACCCTTGAAGTACGTGATTTCAGCGAACATTTTTTGAAATTTGGGGAAAAGGAAAAATACGTTTTGCGGAGGCTATATATACTGATATCAATTTCAAGCCAGCAGGAGGGTTGGAATTGTTCGAAGGACCAAAGCTCAACCTCGAAAACCTTAGGCTCTCTAATCCCGCTCCGGAAGTGGGAGAGGAAGTCGTCGTTGAGGCAGTGATGAGAAATTTTGGGGAAAAGTGCAGGTTCGATGCTGTGTTCTACTGGGCTCCGGAGATAATTCTGTCGAACAGGCAGATGGAGGAGTACACCAAGCCCGAGTACGAGATTTACAGGGAGAAAGTGGAGATTCCGTCGGGAGGAAGGATAACGATACAATTCAAGTGGAAGGTTAAGAAGAAATTTGCATGCCTCTTCGTAAAGCCTGAAAACATCGAGGTCGTGGAGAGTTGGAGTGTTGGTTCTGAAGGCTCCGAGAACGCAAACTAAGCAGACTGCTTAATGAGCTTACAATGAGAGAGGATAAAGCAAAACAGGAGAAAGGATAAAGGATAAGAGGACATTCACTGCAAAAAATGCAAAAAACTCAGAAGACCGAAAGAAAGGCTAAAATACTTTAATTTTTTAACTGTAGTCTATGCCAGAAAAAATCGACTCCCTCGACATAAAAATTCTTGTGGAGTTGCAGGAAGATGCGAGGAAAAGCTTAAGGGAAATAGCAGAAAAACTCGGGGTAGTTGAGGGGACAGTTTACAACCGCATAAATAAACTGAAAAAGATAGGAGTAATAAAGAAGTTCATCCCCGTGATCGACTATTCCAAGCTCGGGTTTGATCTCATAGCTGTTATAGGAGTGACGGCCGAAGGGGGACACCTCATAGAGGTCGAGGAAATGCTCGCCAACGAACCGAACGTTACTGCAGTTTACGATGTAACTGGACAGTTTGACGTTATAACCGTGGCGAAGTTTAGAGATAGAGAATCACTCAACGACTTCGTGAAGAAGATTGCCGGTTTAGAGCATGTGCAGAAAACTTACACGATGCTCGTCCTGAACGTCGTGAAGGAGACTCACTGCATAGACCTCGAGAAGCTGATGTTTCAGGAACTGGAACAGGACTGATGTTCAGAACTTCAGGCAGAATCTCCGCTATAGGCCTACCAACCCCTATTCCTTCGCATTCCCTATGAAGAAAAACATAAAAGCTGCCGTACCTCGCATTTTCGGGCCCGCTGTTTCTCACGTAAAACGGATAGAGTTTGCAAGCCTTAGGCCTCAGACTATATATCGTGCACATTCCTTTTCCAGATTTCTCGGCGTAAAACACACACTTTCCATCTACCCTCCTGACGTAAGCCCCTATTTTCCCGTAAACGACTGAATCGGGTCTTACCGTTTTCAGAACTTCCTCCTCCTCGAAGCTAAGAGAGACGTCGAGCGTTTTGCAGCACTTTCCGCACCTTACACACTCCCACCTCTCCACATCTCTCCAGGGAACGAGTTCCTCGGGAGGCATTATAGCCAGAGGCGTCACCCCCCACCCCTACTCGTTCCCATTCCTTTACCGAACGAGGTAACTTAAGTCTTTAACTATCAGGTCGGGTTCTCCGTACTTCTCCACCATTCTGCCGAGATTTTCCTCGTTAGTAACTCCGCTCAGGACGAGAACCGTTTTGCAGCCCACCTTTTTACCCGCAACCACGTCAACCTCTATCTGGTCCCCAACCACCACAGCTTCCTCAGCGTTACATCCAAGTTTGTTCAACGCTTCCCTCATTATAATTTCTGACGGCTTTCCAACCACAGCATCTGGCATCCTGCCAGTCATCCAGTAAAGTGCTCCTATAATCATCCCCGTTCCCGGTATAGGGCCGTCCCATCCAGGAAATATCCTGTCCGGGTTCGTTGCGACGTATCTGTCAACTCTCAAGCAGCACCTTAAAGCTCTGGTCATGAGCTCGTAGTCGAGCTTTCTGTTCGACGCTACAACGAGACATTCAGCCTCGTCGTAATCAACTACCTCGTGACCCATACCAACAAGCTCATCTATCAACCCCTTCTCTCCAGTTGTGAATACTTTCAGCTTCCCGAACTCTCTCCTCAAATAGGAAGCTGTCGCGTAAGTTGCAACAATTATGTTCTCTTCGTCAACTTCTATGCCAAAGCTCTCGAACCTTTCTATCAGCATTCTCCTGCTCCTCGTAGAGTTGTTGGAGACGAAAACTACCTTTTTTCCCATTTCCATTAGCCTTTTTACACCTTCGACCCCACCCGGTATTGGGTTTTTGCTCCTGCAAACAACGCCGTCAACATCTAGGATGAAGCCCTCGCAGGACAGGACATCCTCAATGTTCATTGGTAGAGTTCCTGCAGGAAGAAATAGAAGTTTTACTGTGGTTTCCAGCTAACTGTAGACTGCCGGCTGAAAACGACAAAAAATCCGTAAAACAATTATAGAGAATCAGAGTTTTTCTATCAGTTCAATAGCTCTCTTTTTCATCAGTTCTATAGATTCCTTCACCTTCTCCCTTCTCTCCTCAATCCTTTTGCTGTCCTCCTCGAGCTTCCTCTTTCTCTCCTCGAGCATCCTCCTTACTTCTTCAGCAGATGTTCCCCCTACAACCGCTCTACTCTCAACAACGTTTTTAACGTCGAGCCAGTTCTCGAACTCCTCCCTGTCAGGAATTGGCCCTTCACTCATCTCCTTCATTATTTCCACAAGCTTCTCGTACAACCCTTCCGCAGACGAACAGGCACTAACCCCATCTAAGACCTCTGCACTTAGTCTGCCAACTATCTTATGAGCCTTCCTGAAAGGAATTCCCTTCTTCGCTAGCATCTCCGCGACGTAAGTGGCCGAGGCAAACCCCTCTCCAGCCTTCTTTTCCATGACTTCCGTCTTAAACGCCAGCTTTGCAACCATGTCAGCCATTACCTTGAAAGAGAGACACGCGTCCTTCAGGCTTTCGTAAAGCAGAGGATTCATCTCCTGAAAGTCCCTGTTGTAAGCGAGGGGCATAGCCTTATAAATCGCCATAGCAGCCGTTAAATTTCCTGCAACTCTACCAGCTTTGGCTCTCACTATCTCCGCAACGTCTGGGTTCTTCTTCTGAGGCATTATAGAAGAAGAGGATGCATACTCGTCCGGTAGCTCAACGAAGCCGAATTCAGAAGACCAGAGGACGACCTCCTCCGCGAGTCTACTTAGTGTTAAAAGGCTATCACACGCAATGAACACGGACTCTATCAGGAAGTCCCTCGACGCGACCGCGTCTTCACTGTTCTCAACTATTCCATCGAAGCCAAGTAGGCGTGCAACGTACTCCCTGTCGAGTTTGAAAGACGTTGAGGCAAAAGCTGCTGAGCCGAGGGGGCAGAGGTTGACCCTTTCGAAAGCCTGCATGCACCTCTCGAAGCTCCTTTCGAACATATCGTGGAAAGCAATCAGGTGATGAGAGAGTTTTGTAGGCTGCGCGTACTGCAAATGCGTAAACCCAGGTATAATCGTATCAATGTGCTCCTCAGCTTTAGTTATCAGAACTCTCCTAAGCTCGAGAATTGTTTCTGCGAGGGTTAGAAGAGCGTTCCTCGCGAACATCCTTAAACATGTCGCAACTTCGTCGTTCCTACTCCTTGCAGTGTGCATCTTCATCCCCGCTTCTCCCACGATTTCGGTGAGCTTAGCTTCTATTGCCTCGTGAATGTCCTCACCCTTCTCTGGAAGTTTTCCACTCCTCTCTATTTCGTAGGCTATTTCCATGAGTCCCGCAACTATCTTGGCTGCTTCCTCCTCGAGCAGGTAGTTCTGTTTCATCAAACCAAGCACATGAGCGATGTCAACCAGAACATCGTAGTACCAGATGTTAACGTCATGCTCGATTGAACTCGTTAGTTGTAAGGCGAGCTTGTCCATCTCTCCCTCAAGTCTACTTCTCACAACCATGCTCTCACGATAGGGTGAAAGCTTAAATCTGTTACCTGTGGAGGACGAAGACGAAAATCGCGTAAGCAATAAAGAAGGCTATGCCGGAGACGAGAGCCTGCCAAGGCACCTCGTCCCTATTTATGAAGTAAAGAATGACGAGAGAAACGAAAGTTGTAGTTACAACGCTGAATACCGCGTGGTCGTCTATGACCCAGCTCGTAAAGAGTAAACCCACACCTGGATAAAAAGTGGAGTAAAGGATCTTCTCCCCCACGAGAGATCCTAAGCTAAGCGTGTCCATTCCCCTATAACCCCATATCAGTGCAGTTGCGGTTTCAGGTATTGCCGTTGCAGCCGGTATCAAAACCAGAGCTATGCCGAGCGGGCTGATACCCGTTGCTGCGGCTATGGCAGAGACTGCCGAAACTAATCTCTCCGAACCGTAGTAAAGAACTACGACAGCAGCTACAAGCTGTAAAAATGCCATGGCAATTTCCCTACCGGGGAAAAAGATACCAAGAAATGGCCTTTCCGCTTCCTCCATCGCACCCAACTCTCTCCTCGAGTACATCATGCTCATGTAAGCCACGAAGCTCGCGAGGAAAAAGATCCCGAAAGCCACCCTGACTAAGTCGTTCCTGAA
>JAMOMT010000188.1 GCA_027066965.1 Archaeoglobaceae archaeon | reverse complement strand
TCCTCCATATCCTCATCATCTCCATTTTTCTTCCTTCTCCCGCTCCAGCTCTTGGAAGCGGTCATTTAAACCACCTCGAAGAAACAAAAAAGAAAAACAAAAATCAACAAACGCAGACTTTCGTCTCCGCCGGGAGAACTCTCAACCTCACACTTTTGCTTTTTATTAGTCCCCTCTTTGCGACCAAGTATAATTCGCTGAGGGCGAAGCTCGCGTCCGAAAGTATTCTGAGTTTTCCCCTTCTCACAGTAACTCTCCTGACTTCCTCCGGAATCCCGATTACCCCTTTCTCAAAGCTCACAACTCCTCCTTCGACACACACAGGCTTCCAGATAATTTTACCTCTACCTATCTCCTCGGTAACGTCGACTCCAGCGTCGAGAATGCACCTCCGTATCCTCAGGCTGCTGTCTCCGTCGAAAACTCTGAGTATTTCGCCAAACTCAATTTTAAGTTCAGGCGTTTTCACTCCAGCCTCTCCAGCCTCGACTTCGAGCCTCATGCCCACCAGAGGCATGATGAACACATTTTCAACCTTCACACACCTGCCGAAAATGACTCCTTCCTCGCTGTCGTTGAGAATATAACCTCCATAAAACGGGCTCAACTTTACTCTGTCTCCCCTGAACTCCCCTTCCTTCTTGAAGTAGTTGAGGTACCTCGCCTGGTCTCCGACGTAAACAGTGTAGAGGGCGAGCATCGGGTGCTTCCTTATCATGGTATAGTCTCTCAACCTCTTTCCGGCGAAATATATCCCAACCTCGCCCTCCACTTCCTCGGAAAATGTTAAGTACCCGTTTTCGTACTCTACCTCTAACCCGGCTATCTTCATACCCCACACCCCCAATTTTATTTTTAAATTTTTTTAAAAATAAAAATTTTAAAACTTGAAGTATCAGTGCCCCTTAAATCAGTGCCCCATCAATATCGGCCTGAATATCGCGAAGAGAAACTCGATTATCAGTATCCCGATCAGAACCTTGTACTTGCTGTCAGCCTTAATTTCCGCCCCAAACAGGCTGATGAGAGGCGTTATTGCAAGTATGCACACACCTACTATGCTCAGACAGTCCATGGCGTTGAGGTGGCTCAGGAACCAGCTGTAGCCGAACACCTTTATTCCCATCACCTTCTCCCAGAACGCACTCGCCTTCAATCCCCAGTTTTTGACGACAAGCTCTCTCGAAAGGAAGCCCTTACCCGTAACGACATAGATTATTCCGGGAACGAACATCACGATTAGTCCTACTACCGTTAACACTTCCATTATCCTTCCGAACATGTAGTTCATCGGTTCTATTGCTACTTCTCTCAGCTCGGCACCAACACTCTCAACCGTTTCAGGCTTAACCTCAAGCTCCTGCATAACACCACCTCCTTAAATTGGCGGAGCCATTCCGAGGCCGTGGAGACCCTTCCAGATGTCCATAATCGCAGCAAAGAGCATGATTACCATGACTAGGTACTTTATCGACCTCGGCCTCGACTTCACGGCTATTCTCGCACCTATCCTCGCCCCTATCGTTATTCCAAGCACGGACGGCACTATTATGAGGGCGAGCATCGCTCCTCTCGCCATGTAAACCCAGCAGGCGGCTGCGTCGTTTATCGTTATGATCATCATGCTTGTTGACGTTGCAACTTTCAGAGGAGCACCCATGACCAGATTCAACACTGGAACGTTCGCCCACCCGGCTCCCAGACCAAACATTCCCGCTATGAATCCAACGCCAGCAAATGCCGGGAGAGCAAACAGCAGGTTTGTCGTCCTGTATTCTACAACCTTTCCGAGGCTCGGCTCGTACCAAGCTCCATGTATGTCCAGCTTTTCAGATATCGGGTCTATGCGAGCTATTTGCGGGAACTCGACTCTCTTCGAGAAGAGGTACACAAGGAAGACGACGAAAAGTATGCAGCCGAGCCCGATCTTGATGTAGCTCTTGCCCTGCGGAAAAGCGTTAGTGACCCAAAGGCCTATTATGCCGCCGAGTATTGAGAAGATAATAGAGACGACGACCACTGGAGCGAGGATCCTGAGGTTCGCGAGCCCTTTTTTGGCAAAGTGAGGAGCTGAAGAGAGGGCTGAGGTCATTGCCATTACCAAGCCAGCTCCTCTGATGAAGTCCGTGCTGAACGGGTAGAACGCCATTGTGAGGGGGGTGAAGAGTACACCTCCCCCGACTCCGGCTATTGGCGCCACTACTCCTATTCCAAGCGTCATGAAAAACAAGGCCAGTACCCACATCCACCAAATCAATACCTCCACCTCCGGCTAACCTTTACGTCTCAGTTTACGTCTCGGTTTACACCGTGCTATACACCGGTCTATATACCGTTATTAACGGCACGTATATTTAATGTTTTCGAAATTTTTAGAAATCCTCTTCGAAAGCTGCATAGTCGACCAAATTTTTAGGAAAAAATGCAAAAACTTTCAAAAAATAGGAAAAGAATTGAACAGATTTACAAGACAATCGGAAGATTATAGGAGAAGGCTCAAAGGGAGGAAAGAGTGGTCAGGAGCAAGGAAAGTCTAGTTTTGGCTCGACAAAAGTGTCGTTTCGAGGAGAGAGATGAGAACATAAGTTTGATGGAGTGGAGAGGTTTGGGGGAGTAAAGAAGTTCAAAGGTACAAGAACGCCGTCTTGGAATGTCGTGAAAGTAATTATTATGATGACTTTAAACTAGAGTTAAAAAGGCAGGAGAGCTTGTTTTCCACTTCGCTCAGAAATGCGTCCCACTCGTTTTTCAGGTCAACGCCGAGAGGGATTGTCCTTACGAACAGAGATATTTCGTCCCTCAGCATGAGGTCTTTTTCGACCTTTCCCCCGTTCAGCTCCTCTGGATAGAGGAGGAGAGCTTTTCTCGCTTTCAGTTCTCTGCAGTAAGCGTAGATCTGGTAGAGGTCCTGCTGAGAGATTCCGTACCTCCTGTCCTCCGGCTTGAGGAGCTTGTACTTCGTGTCGATTACGCAAATTTCCTCTCCCCCAACGACGATATCGGGTACGAGCCTGAAAGCCCTCGGTTTCGTCACGAGGTAGCCTATACTTCTCTGGATGTGCAGTTCCATGCCCTTCAAGAGCCGAGATATGACGGCAGCCATAAACTCTTCAAACAGCTTCTCCATTGGAAAAATAACGGAAAAGAATTCGACCTTTCCTCCCCGTAAAGACAGGGAGCTCGAGCTCAGAAAACTCTCGCAGAATCTTACGAACGGCCTAAATTCGGAGTTGAGCCTGTTGAAAGTTATTCTCTTGATGTAATCGACGCCCACCGGCGTTAGGGTTACAGGATCGAGAACTGCGAGGATCTGCCTCAGCAGCCTGTAGTTCTCCCTCGAACAGGTAATCCTGCTTAGCAGATAGCAGATGTACTTCAGGGTTCTGTTTATTGGCGTGTCAGCAACCCTCTCATAAAAATCGCACGGAATCCTGTGAAGGTTTGCAGAGGAAACGTACCTCCTAACATCTATCTTTCCCCTAACGAAGTTCAGTTCGTCTTTTCTCCTCACATAACAGATGTCAACCTTGCTCCTCAGCAGACTCAACAGATTTTTCGCGAAGACATAAACGAAAACTTCAAAGAAGTCGTCGTTCTCGCTAAGATAAGCCAAGTTTACGTCTTTAACTTTCAGCAGGCCCGTGTGCTTCAGCATTTCGATCAGGTTTGAGAGGATTACCTGCCTTTCCTTCACGTTCTCAGGGGACTGGAGAGGTTCGTAGGTCTTCTTAAGGAACTTCGGAAGTATTTCGAGTCTAATGTTCCCAACGCTCACGACTCCAGCGTAGTTTAGAACTCTGATCCTTTTCCTGCCGATTTCGAGGAAGTTCAGGCTTTCGTTCAGCTTCTCGAGCTCTTCCACAGACTTTTCGGTTAAGAGGAGTTTTCCGTCTTCGAGACCTTCTTCAGCGTCCTCGACGATCTCGTACCCGAATTTCGAGTACTCGAATGTTACAGCTCTCTTTGGTCGCAACTCAACCCAGCTCCTTCGTTAGTTCTTCAAGGGCTTTGAGAAAGTCAAGATCATACACAATTTCGTAATTGTTTTTCTCGACTTTTACGAAGGATTTCAGAACATCTTCCAGCTTATCAGGGCTGTCATAAAAGTACTCTTGCAATAAGGGGAATTATTTCATGGTACCATATCTCTTTCAGTGTTTTTGTTGCATCGTTTACCGTTTTAAGCCTGAGCAGGTAGCTGTGGCCTATTTGATGATCTCTATCGTACAGCTCCTTGACTTTTTCGTTTATAGCTCTTAAGGCATCCACTGCCAGTTTCCTTATCTTTCTGATATCCTCAGGCATTTCTTCACTCAGTAATTCTTTTTCAAGTATAGTGTTCATGGTGGCCAGAATGAACAGGTTGGGCGGAACGCAGAAAGGTTCCTTTGAGTACGGCAGAGTTACGACAAGCTGGTACTTTTCCCCAAACCTCTTGTCCGATTCGAGAATAGTTATCAGCTCGCCAAAACTTCTCGAAACATCTCCTCTGTTTATCTCGTCGATTACGAGGTAAAAGCTGGTAGAGTTTTCGAACAGGCTTTTAAGGTCTTTCCTGTCCATTTTGAGAATTTGGTTCCACAGTTCTCGCTTCTTCCTACTGTAAGCACCATATACGTTGTCTTCCTGCTCTATCCTGTCGAGTAACTCCAGCAGTTCTTCCGCCGTTTTAGAGATATCGTCCTCTGCAGGTATTAAGGCGTCACACAAAGCCTTAATAACCAGTCTCTTGAAGATTCCGTCTTCTATCACGAAATTCAGACCACCGTCAATCGGCATGGGTCTGAGGCCCTCGACGAACTCCTCGTAGGAGTACGAAGGGTGGAACGTCACAAATTCGTAGCGTTCTCCTGCATATTTGCTCACGTACCGGCGAGCGAGCCAAGTTTTGCCAGTGCCGGGAGGGCCGTAGAGGATTTAATAACTATAAAAATTAATAAAAATAGCAGAAAGTTAAAATAAAAAAATATAAATATAAATCACTTCTTCATCTTCCCTGCAACCTTCTTCGCACCACTCGCAGCTGCGACTATCGACTTAACGACTATCGAGGCTATGAACTCAAAAGCAGCCAACAGAAGCAAAGCCCTGTAAGTGCCGTTCTCGGCCCTAGCAGCTCCTGCGAGCATTGAGAGCAGTGGTGTTATCATGAGGA
>JAMOMT010000187.1 GCA_027066965.1 Archaeoglobaceae archaeon | reverse complement strand
CCCACCTTTCTTCCCGGCCTTACCTTTTTAAAGAACTCCACCCTCGTTAAGGCTCTCTCGTAAGTTATACCGCAGGGAGATGGCCTTTCCGGAGTTATCACGCAGAAGTGTTCGGGAAACCTGTTCTGACAGGATATGCAGCAGAGGAAAAACTCAACATCCTCCTCTTTCATACCCTCGAGTTTGCAAACAACATCATAATACTAACTGTGATAATTATAATAATTGTGAAGAGAAAAAATATATAGTTTTCAAACAATTTTGAATAGATGAAGAACGTTCTCTCAGCTCTTGCCTTCGTTCTAACTTACGGCGTTGGCGACTCAGCCTTAACGCTCAGGGGACTAATGTGCGGCATGCACGAAGCAAATACGATAGCGAGTCTCGCGATAAGAAGTTACGGCTTCTCCGGGTTTCTCGCACTTAAGCTCATTGGGGCAGCTACCGTATTCTCCTCATTTCTCGTTCTAAAAGCTCTCGGGTTCAGCAGAACTGCGTTCTGGCTCCTTTTCCTCTCAGCCACTGCTGGCGTGGTTGTTTGCTTAAACAACCTCTTCCTCATTTCGAGTTACCTCGACTTCGCACACTCGATAGCAGCTTCGTTCATGGTTCTGCCCTTCATCGCTGCTCTCGAGTTTCAGGAGATGGGGACCATTACTGAGTGACCTTAATAACTGCAGACACGTAAGCACAACTCTTCAAAACCAAAGGCTATATAGCTGGAGAATTAGCCACAGCTCATGAGAAGAGATCACTTCGAGGTCACTCACAGAGACATGATGGGTAGGGTTGGAAAACTCTACACCCCCCACGGAACCGTTCAAACTCCAGCACTCATGCCCGTAATCAATCCGAACATCGAGTTCATACCTCCGTCGGAGCTCAGAAAGTTTGGAGCTGAAATCCTGATAACTAATTCCTACATCATCTACAGGAGCGATAGGCTGAGAGAAAAAGCTCTTGAGAAAGGTTTGCACTCCTTGCTGAAAACGGACATGCCCGTCATGACCGACAGCGGGAGTTACCAGCTCATGGTTTACGGGGATGTGGAGGTTACGAACAAGGAGATAGTCGAGTTCCAGAAAAAGATCGGGAGCGACATAGCAGTCCCACTCGACGTTCCAACTCCACCAGATGCTGACGAGAGCTTAATTGTTGAGGACATGAAGATAACACTCGAGAGGGAGAGGGAAGCAGCAGAAATCTTTAACGGCAGCGACAACCTGCTTGCCTTTCCAATCCAAGGCTCCACAAATCCTGCCATGAGGAGGAAGTTCGCTGAAGAGGTGCGAAAAATTGCGGAAAGTTACGGAGTCAGGCCAATTTTCCCAGTTGGAGCTGTGGTGCCACTCCTTGACGCGTACCGCTTTTCGGATGTCGTGAGAGCCCTTCTCGAAGCCAAGTCAGTTTTGCCTTCCTGCTACCCTGTCCACCTCTTTGGAGCTGGGCACCCGATGCTCTTCGCCCTCGCAGCAGCTCTTGGCTGCGACTTGTTCGACTCTGCAGCGTACGCTCTCTACGCGAGGGACGGCAGGTACATGACTATGAGGGGAACGGAAAAGCTCAAGGAGATGAACGAGTTCCCCTGCTGCTGCCCAGTTTGCTCAAGCTACTCTCCTGCGGAGCTTAGGAAGATGGACAGAAAAGACAGAGAGAGACTCTTAGCTGAACACAACCTCTACGTAAGTTTTCAGGAGATAAGAACTGTCAGGCAGGCTATAAGGAGCAAGACTCTTTTCGAGCTCGTGGAGAGTAGAATAAGGTCTCACCCGTACCTGCTTAACGCTTGGAGACTCCTTAAAGAGGGTAGGTATCAGGAAATGCTTGAAGCTCTCGACCCGGGCATAAAGGGCAGGTTCTTCTACACCGGAGTGGAGAGCTTAATGAGGCCGGCCGTGAAAAGGCATCACGAGAGAGTCCTTAATGTCCCACCTCCGAAATCCAAGGTCATCGTTGCGACTTTCTCCTCAGGACTTCCCGCTGACTTGTATCTGAGACCGTGCTTCGGGGTGCTTCCAGCCCAGCTGCTGGAGTGCTACCCACCGGGACACGCTGAGATGCCTGAGGACTCTCTGATAGACGGAGAGGCGATAGAAGTTGCTGTGGAGGGATTTTTGAAGTACGCCTCGGCTTACAAAAATACGGCTTTCGAAGTTCACCTGCTTGAAGAGGAGCTTGAAGTGTGGGGGAGATTAGAGGAGGCGGTTATGAGAGTAGCTTTAGACAACGTGAGCTTCAAAGTTGTTAAGGTTAGTGAAGATCCCGATAGATAATTGATGAGCTAGTGAAAAAGAAACAGGTGGAAAAATGCACTCTGAAAGTGAAGTCAAGTTCAACCAGATACTTAGGGACGGATTCTCAAGGCTGGGCACACTTGAACTCGGGGAGGAGAAGTTTCTGACTCCCGCCGTAATCCCATTCGAAAAGCTCGAGGGTTTTGTAGGGAATACCTTCGTTCCGCTTACTCTCAAAGAGCTCGATCCACAAAGGTTCGGCATGATGAGGAAGGAGGACGAAAACTTTCTGGTCTTCAACACCCCTCTGAGCTCGCTCGGAAACCCGAGGACGATCTCGAACCTTTTTGAAGAGTTCGTATTCTCGAAAGTTCCTGAAAAGCCAGTTTACGCTCCTATCGTTGACGCTTACTCGATTCCCATCCTGTCTTACTTCGGAATAGACGTTTTCGACACGATATCAGCGGACTTAGCAGCGGAAAAGGGTGTTTTCATGCTGGAGAGCGGTAACTACAGGGTTGAGGACCTGAAGGAGAATCCTTGCTCTTGCATAGTCTGCTGTGAGCACGGATTGGATGCGTTCAAGGATAAAGAACTTCTCAGAAAGCACAACGAGCTCGTGATGGAGAGGAGAGCTGCCCTAACGAGGGAGCTGATAAGGAAGGGGGAGTTGAGGAATTTCGTGGAAAGCGAAGTAAAGAAGAGCCCCTTCTACACAGCTTTGCTGAGACTCTTCGACTCCCACTGGGACGAAAGACACCCTCACCCGCGTTTCAGGAAGAGCAAGGCAATTTTCTGCTCACAGGAGTCGTTTACGAGGCCAGAAGTCTCATACTTTCTGAAGAGGTCGGCTGAAGTGTACTCTCCAAGAACGAGAGTTGCCGTCGTTCTTCCATGCTCGGCCAGAAAGCCCTACCTTCTTTCGAAATCCCACAGAGCTCTGAGGGCTAAAGTCAAGTTTGAAGGTGTTAACGAGATAATAGTTTCATCACCCCTAGTAACCCCGAGAGAGCTCGAGCTCTGCTACCCAGCTTGTAATTACGATGTTGCCGTTACCGGATACTGGAGTGAGGATGAAGTGGAGTTTGTGGCCGAAAAGCTCGCAAAGCTGCTTGAGAAGTTCGAGAAAGTCGTAGCTTACGTTTCTGGAGGTTATAGAAGGGCGTTCGAGAGAGCTTGCGAGATTGCGGGCACGAGTGGTGTGGTTGCTGAGAGCGCTGAGGAGCTTGGGAGGTTTATAGAGGAGAACGGAGAGGAGAGATTTGACCTTTATCTAGAAATGTTCAGGCACATGTTTGCCTACCAGTTCGGGAAGTTTCCGGAGGATATAGAGGAGATGAAGGTCAGGGGGAGGTATCCGGAGCTAACTCTCTACTCAGGGGAGAGGGTTGCGAGGGTTGACGTATCGAGAGGAAGTCTGGACGTTTACGACGTCGATTTCGTTTTGAGCACACCTTATAATGTAGTGATAGACGATTTCAAGCCGAAAGGTACGATTTTTGCGGTGGGAGTGATAAAGGCGTGGCAGGGGATAAAACCGGGAGATACCGTGGCTTTCGAGAACGAGAGGTGGAAGGGGGTTGGAGTCGCAAGGATGAGTGGGGTAGAGATGGAGAAGCTGAGAGAGGGCTACGCAATAGATGTGAGGAGGGTGGTTGAGAAGTAGTTGTTTAGGGGAACAGTCAATCCAAGACAATCAAAGCCCTTTCTACAGCTCTCCTGAGCCTCAGGTAGCTCTCATCGTCCATTTTCCTGCTGTACTCTCTGACGAACTCCATAATGGACAGGTCGGCAACTTTCAGTTTGAGAAGGTAGGAGAAGAACTGGGTGACGTTTGATGGGTTCTTCTTTATCACACTTCTCTCGAAGTCTATGAAGTATGCTTTTCCATCCCTGAAAATGATGTGCTTGTCTGGCATGTGCATCTCCTCCTTCTGAATCATCATCTCGTCGAGCTTTCTGCAAATGTCCATGCACGAGAGAACATCTTTTGCTTCGAGTTCTCCATTTCTTGCCTTCTCACCTATCGTCACTCCATCAATGAACTCCATCTCAACCTCAAGTCTCTCTGGCCTTATAGAGTACAGGGAGGGAACAAAGCCGTGCGGCTGGAGGTAGGAGAGAAAAGCAACCTCCTTCCAGAAGTTGTACTCCAACCCCTTCTTGAACTTCTTTATCGCTCTCCTGTCCCTCACTTCAACAGTCGAGTGCTTGCCCCTGAAGGTTTTCATTCTCGTCGAATTCACTTTCCTTTCGAAAAGCTTTTTCGCAAGCTCTCCCATCTGGTCGTGTGAAGGTCGGAATAGCTGACACAACTTTTGCGAGAGTGAACATGGGGAAGATAGCGATAGATGAACTCAGGAGGATATGCTCACTCCCTTACGAGAGGTACACGGTCCCAGGAGTTAAGGATTTACCCGTTGCAGCAAAGAAGCTCATAGAGGAGAAGGGATGCTCAATAGTTATTGCGATGGGTATGCCTGGACCAAAGCCAATAGACAAGCAGTGCGCTCACGAGGCCTCTCTTGGCCTCATCATGGCCCAGCTGATGACGAACACTCACATAATCGAGGTCTTCGTCCACGAGGACGAGTGCAAGGACGAAAAGGAGCTGCTTGAAGTCACCGAGAACAGAGTTAGGGAGCATGTGAGAAATGCCGTTGATTTGTTGCTTAACCAGAAGAAGCTCCAGAAGCTTGCTGGAACGGGGCAGAGGCAGGGGTTTGAGGACGTCGGCCCCGTTTTGAGGTGATTTTCAGTATTAAATTTTAATATTAAATTTTAATTTTAGTTAATTATCCCAAGTTTAGACTATTATCGATAAACTAGGCTAAAGTTAACTAGCAAGCTAGTTATCTAAAACAGAGACAACATCTCCCCACTCCGGAAAGTTCCTCGCCCCGTAGTGCTGGACGTTGTAGCTCGCAACGAAGTTTCCAGCTTTCAGGCAACTTTCAACGCTGTAATCTTCGAGCATCGCCTTTATGAAGCCAG
>JAMOMT010000186.1 GCA_027066965.1 Archaeoglobaceae archaeon | reverse complement strand
ACCTCTTCGAAAACGGCCTTTCCCTCTACTCGGCCCACCTCCCACTTGACGCTCATCCAAAGGTCGGAAACAACGTCTGCCTGCTCAAAATAGCTGGATTTTTTGCAGAGGAGCCTTTTGGGTTTTACAGGGGAAAAGCTATAGGTTTCTGCGGAAAGTGCGTTGAGAAAACGAGTCTGAGCGATGTCGTCGAGAGGCTGGAGAAGGAGCTGGGGGAAGTGAAGGTTCTGGATTTTGGAGGAGAAGAGATTCTTAGAGCCGGAGCAGTCTCGGGCAGGGGAGCTTTCGCTGTTGAGGAGGCTGCTGAGAAGGGGCTGGATTTGCTCATAACCGGGGAGGCCGAGCACTCCGCATACCACACTGCAAAGGAGCTTGGGATAAACGTCATCTTTGCTGGACACTACGCGACGGAAACGCTGGGAGTGAAAGCCCTGATGGATGTCGTCGAGAAGCTCGGGGTTGAAGTCGAGTTCGTTGATGTGCCCACCGGGCTTTAGCCGGTTGATTGGTTGTGAGTTATACGTTGAATCAGGTACAGTAAAAACACCTTTATTCCCCGTTCTCCTTTTTTCTGCGTATGGTGCGTCCTGCGGAGATTGAAAGGAAAGCTTTTGATCTGATGGCAACATCGATAAGGGAACACTTCTTCGTAAACGAGTGGGAGATAAACGGGGAGAAGGTAAAGCTTCCTTTTTCCCGCGATTCCACGCCTGAAGACGTTTTCGTCATGAGAACGGAAGTTGAAGCTCCTGAAAAAGGTTTAACTTGGTTCCTGAAGGTGAGCATGGAGGGAAACGGACTGCTGAAAGTTGACGGGAAGAGCTATGCCGGAATAGATGACGTGCACACATACATCCCCTTGGAGCCGGGGAGGCACGAGGTGGAGATAGAGGCAACGCCCCTAACGATGTTCGGCTACCACAAGTGGAAGTTCAGCTTCGACTACGCCGTGATGCTCGGAATACTCTGGGAGCCCTACTCGCTGGCTCAGAGACTTCTCGACCTCGTCAGCTTCATAGAGGAGCTGAAGGAGGAGGATCTGAAAAATGCGGTGATGAGGGAGCTCTCCCCAATTCTGCTGAGAGTTAAATCCGTCCCCAGCGTCACTCAGATAACGCTGCTCAGAATGATGCTCTACGACGGGGGACTGGGGATAAGGGAGCTCAAAATAGGCAGGTTCGACGTCAGAGAGGTGAGGCCGGACTACATGTTCCTCTCCGCCGTCTACGGCTTCGGAATCTTCAAGGGAAAGGTGTACGACATCCCGAAACCGGAGAAGGAGAGCTACCTGCAGGAAATCGAGAGAGTCGATAGAGAGCTCGAAAAAGCTCTTGAGAGGCTCAAGACGGAGTTCCCCAAGATAGGGAAGGCCTACGCTTTCGGGCACGCACACATCGATGCAGCCTGGTTGTGGAGATATGAGGAGACGAAGAGGAAGGTGATGAGAACTCTATCGACAACGGTGAGGTTGCTCGAGAAGTACGATGCGAGCTTTGCCCAGAGCTCCTCCCAGTACTACGCCTGGGTTGAGGAGAATGATCCGGAGCTGTTCGAGAAGATAAGGGAGCTCGTGGAGAAGGGCAGGATAATTCCCGTTGGAGGGATGTGGGTCGAGAGCGATGTCCAACTCATCGATGGAGAGTCCCTCGTCAGACAGTTTTTCTACGGCCAGAGGTATCTGCTGGAGAAGTTCGGGAGGATAGCGAAGATCGGCTGGCTGCCCGACACTTTCGGATTTTCGGCCTCTCTCCCCCAGATAATGCTGAAGTCCGGGATAAAGCTGTTCTCGACCTACAAGATTCTCTGGAACGAGAGGAACGAGTTCCCCTACCACGCTTTCACCTGGAAAGGGGTTGACGGCAGCGAGATTCCGACCCACATAATGATGAGCTACAAGTCCTCGATGACGGCTAAGAGTCTCTACAAGCAGTGGAAGATGTACAAGAACAAGCACGACGTGCCGGTGATGATCTACGCTTACGGTTACGGCGATGGCGGTGGAGGGATAACCTGGGAGATGCTCGAGATGCAGAAGCACATGAACAAGCTGCCGTACATACCCGAGGTAGTCAAGGGCGTTGAGGACGAGTACATAGAGGAGGTCTCCAGGCTTATAACCCAGAGGTGGGAGGGAGAGCTCTACGTCGAGGCTCACAGAGGGACGTACACGACGAATGCCAGGATGAAGGAGTACATGGCCAAGGCTGAGTCGATTCTAAGAACGGCAGAGATATGGTCTGTTATTGCCGAAATTAACGGCTGCTTCGAATATCCCGGGGAGCTGGGGGAGCTCTGGAAGAGAACACTCCTCCACCAGTTCCACGACGTCTTGCCAGGCTCTTCGATAAGGGAGGTTTACGACGATGCGATAGACGACCTGACCGACGTCCTGTCCAAGGCTGAGGACATCGCAGAGAGGGCGATGGACGCTCTTGCCGAAAAGTACGGGCTCGATAGAGCAATATTCAACGACCTCCCGTGGGAGAGAGCTGAGGTTATCGATGCTGATAGAGAGATACTCGTGAGGGCTCCACCCCTCGGATGGGCGGAGGTCGAGGAGCTTGAAGCTGAGAGACCTGAGGTCAGCATAAGTGATGGCAGCATAGTTCTCGAGAACGAATACATAATCGCAACTTTCAACGAGAGGGGCGATCTGATTTCCCTCTACGACAAAACTGAAGGCAGGGAGATGCTCAAGAGCAGGAGCAACGTCCTGATAGCCCACATAGACACTCCGGGGATGTGGGATGCCTGGGACGTGAACGAGGACTTCCTCCTGCAGGGTGAGGAGCTCGAGTGCGAGAAGTACGAGATCCTCGAGAACGACCTCTCGTGCGGGGTGAAGTTCTACAGGAGGTATGAAAATTCAACTCTCGTTCAGACTGTAAGGCTGAAAGCCAGGAGCAAGCTGCTCGAGTTCGACACCGTTGTTGACTGGAACGACAAGGAGGTTCTGCTGAAAGCCTGGTTCAACTTCAACGTCCACAACTGGACTTCCTTCTACGAGATTCCCTATGGAGTCGTGGAGAGGCTGGCTGTCAGGAACACCCCATGGGAGCAGGCGAAGTTCGAGGTCCCAGCTCTGAGGTGGGCTGATGTGTGCGATGGAGAGTACGGAGTAGCCGTGATATGCACGTCGAGGCACGGATACACGAACTGGGACTCGAAGCTCGGCATAAGCCTCCTGAAATCTCCGATCTACCCAAACCCTTGGAGCGATCTTGGAGTTTTCCACTTCACGTACTACCTCTACCCTCACGGAGGAGACTGGTTTGAGGGCGAGGTTTACAAGAGGGCGATGGAGGTCTGGTCCCCCCTCAGGCTTTACGAGAGGGAAGAGGGCGAGAGCGAGGAGGTGGCGAGAGAGTTCTCGTTCATGAAGAGCAGAGCCATGGTCGTGCTGAAGAAGGCCGAGGATGGGGAGGGCTACATTCTGAGACTGTTTAACCCGTCGAGGGAGGAGCTGAAGGTAAGCCTGCCGTTCGAGTGTGTGGAAACGGACATTCTCGAGCTCGAGAAGGGCGAGAAGTTGAAGGGCGAGATAACTCTCAGGCCGTTTGAAATAAAGACGCTGAGATTCTGATTTATTATTTTATTTGTTTTATGTAGTCTTTTAGATGAGAAATAAACTTTTCGATCTCAGTCAGGTCTTAGATCCCAGTAAAATAAAATTTAATTAAAAAATCTGAAATAAAAATCCAAAAGTCAAAAATCAAACCATGGAACCAACGACCTTCGTCATCTCCTGCTTCGTCAGGTTGCCGTAAATGATTACCGACACGTTTTTCACGCTGAAAGCGTAGGCGAGCCACTTTCCAAAAGCAACTCCGTAGCTGACCTTGACTCCGTTTATCTCTTTGGTTCCCTGCTCCTTCATCCCGCTCGTGTTGTAGAGAACTTTTTCGCTGGGCGACTCCACGATTGTGAGCAGTTTGTTCGTGTTCATCTCTCCGTAGTAGAGAGTTACAACCTTAACACCCGAGGAGTTGGAGACTATCGCACCTATGAACCTGCAGCTGTCAGTGTAAGCCGGAATTACGAGGGGGAAACCGGCAAGCTTTTCAGCCTCTCCAATGCTCACGAGCCTGCTTGGCTTCTCCTCGCTCCTGTTGCTCCCGTTCGTGCCCATGAAGTCCTCTATTACCTTCTCATCCCCGTAGCCGTTGATGTTCAGCTTGACGATTTTGACTGTTATTCCGTTCTTCCACTCTATCTTCTCCGGCAGAAGCTTTTCGTTCAGCCAGACCTTTCCGAGCGAGTTTTCGACGACGACGCTGTTTCCTGAGACGTAGGCCTTGCCGTTCTTCAAAATCTTTCCGTAGTCGTACGGGTTGAACGGCTTCTCCTTAACGACCTTCTTTCCGCTGCTGTCCTGAATCAGCTCGAAGGAGCCGTTGTAAACGATCACCCTGTTCCTGGAGGAGTACCATTCGAGAAACTCGTTCGGCTTGACGAAAGTAAAGAGCACGGTATCGTTGGCATTTCCTTCCTTGACAATAGCTGTTCCGCTCATGCTCTTTATCGATCCGTAGACCTGCCTGATCTGGGTCATATTCGCCTTCAGGTGTGAGCTTGAGCAGCCTGTAATTGCCGATGCGAACATCAGCACGAGGCAGAGCAGGAGGAGTTTCTTCATGGTTCAGCGTTATCGCAGGGGGTTTTAGAAGTTACCGTTTTTTACCGCAAATCTTATAATCCCGTGTGCAAAGGCTTTCCACAAGGGCTCGTAGTCTAGCGGTTATGACGTCGCCTTGACGAGGCGAAGGTCCCCGGTTCGAATCCGGGCGAGCCCACTTCAACTATTGTAAAATAATAATTTAATTGCTTATTTCGGCTGAAAACACTCCTGAGCTTTGTTTAAGAACTGCTTAGAATTATAGGAGTGAAGAACAGTAATACCTGCCTGTGCAGGTTTAAAATTGACTCAATTTTATCCCGCAAATCAGTTGGATTCCTGGGGGAATAACTTGACCCTTAGCCGACGCTTCTCTTTAGAAAATGTTATTACTAATGTTAGGTAAGTCATCAGCGTATGTCCGTTACACTTCAAGAGCTGTCAAAGAAGGTTGAGGAATTAGAACGATACCTTAAATCGCTAATAGAGGTAAACCTTGAGCTGATCGAGGAAGAAGAGCCAGAAGAATGGGAGGTTGAAGATATAGAGGAAAGGAGAAAAGACGAATTTTTAGATTGGAAGTCGATCGAGAATGAGTTATAAAAATAAGATACTGATTTCAAGAAGTGCACTTAAAGAGCTGAAAAGCATTCCTAAGAATGAAAGAGAAGCTATTAAGGATAAAATTTCGAAGCTTGCTTACTTTCCCCTCGCCCGATTAGACGTTAAAAAGTTGAAAGGGCATCACAACGTTTATAGATTAAGGGTTGGCGATTACAGGATCATATTCGAATACATAAAGGAAGAAAGAACGATTAAAATTCTTAAGGTAGGGAAAAGAGAAAGTGTTTATGGTTAATCTCTTTAATCAACTCTTCAAGCCTAACCTCTTCAGGAACTAAGTTCACATCTTTCCAAGCCATATTGATCGTAAATCTCAGAATTACAGTTTCCTGTCATAGCTCTGCACATCTAAGCTTCCCGTGTTGTGTGCCATGATGTATCTCTTAACTCTGGATGCATAGCTGGAACTACTCTACCATCTGGAAGTTGCACAAATAAAAACGTTGTTGCACATCTGCTCAAAGAATTTTCTAAGTAGGTTATTTTCCTACCGTATGGACGGCTTTAACGTTGAGGTCGTCAAAGAGTTTTCTAGCTTGATCGTAGGGAAATATCCGATCAGTTTGGCTGAGTACTTTAAATTCAATTACAGGCTTAACCCACTCCACTACCACAGGATGGAGAGGGACTCAATGCGGAAACTTCTCCTTATCCTTATTTTTGGATATTCCAAAGCATAGGTGGATTTTTCTCAAGTGCCATCTTACAAATTCACTAAAGGTTCCGATCGTTGCATCGGGTCTTAACCCTGTGTAGGATGCAAAGATGACCGCTGAAATATTTCTCAGCTTAATGAATGGGGTTAAACTGTCTTCCAAATTGCCTTTATGACACCTCCTCTCTAAGGATGATTGGATTGAACTTTGGCTTAACCCTTTTGCGGTCTTTTCAAGGATTTCTTTTAACCTCCTAAATTCGTAATCTCCCTGTCCTCTTGTAGAGCCATTCTAAGAAGTTAGAAGTGTGTCGTGGTATTTGCATTGGAATTCGTAACCGTAATTTGATTTATACCAATTCTGAAATTGCATCAAGCTTTCCCTTAAAATTATTCCCTTAGTCCTACTCATTAACTCCGTGATCACCCTTCCTGATCCACTTTTTGCTCTTCTCAGATGTTACTTGAGAACCCATACTCCGAGTATTCTCTGATCAAATCGGTGGAAATCCGTTTTCCAGCTTTTTTTAGCTTTGACGAGGCGAAGGTCCCCGGTTCAAATCCGGGCGAGCCCACTTTTTCAAAACTCTTGGACTCTTGTGTTCTGGGTGGCTGAATAGCTGGAAGAAAATTTGCAATAGTTTCCGGTATCCAAGACAAAAATTTGAAAAATTGTCCGGCAATACATAACACTATGGATAGAGAACTCTTCCTCGAATACATGAGTCGTTTTGATCGTTTGAGGTTAAAATAATAAATAAAAAATTTTGAAATTATTTGTATGCCCTGTTGTGATGCTTGAACGTGACGAACTTAACACAATTTTCATCAACTTTAGAATATTATAACAAAAGAGCCAACGTGAGCTCTTCTTAGCCCTTTCATTTCTCCCTTTAGGGGTTTGTAGTGTTCAGGGTTTTCTACTATTTCCTTAACCTTCGACTTTAATCTTCTGAACAACTCAGGATCTTTATTTTTCAGCTTTTTTGCAATTTTCAGAGATTCATCAGAAAATTTGGCTCTGTAATTCATAGCTCCTCAAATAATTTGTCTATGTCTTCTGAGTTCTCACATCTTCTGAATCTTCCTTCTTCAAAATCGTTCAAACCCCTCAATATACTCTCTAAAAAGCTTTGTCACTGTAAATAAGCAGTTCGTCTTTCGGATCTTCTAACTCCTCTTTTCTTTTCTCGAGTTTCTCTATGAATTCTTCGATATCTTTGACAATGTCTATCAGAAGTTTGAAAGTCATCTTGCTGGAGTTTGTCTTCAACAATATTTAAAACTGACTGGAGTTTCGTAGTAACATCAGGTGCTTAAACTTGTTAAATTTTGCTTGTCGTTGTTGTGTTTCTATTAGGGATTAAAAAATAAATTAATATTGTAATGCTGCTATAAAGTCACCCAACAAAAACAGCCCCCTCGTCAGCCCCGCTCACGAGCTTAGCGTATCTCGCGAGGTAGCCTCTCAACTTCTTCTCCTTCGGCTTCCACTTTTTCCTCCTCTTCTTCAGTTCGTCCTCTCCAACCTTCAGCTCTAACTTCCTCGCCGGAATGTCGATCTCTATCGTGTCTCCCTCCTCCACTAAAGCGATCGTCCCTCCAACCATCGCCTCAGGGGAAACGTGTCCTATGCAGGGCCCTCTCGTCGCTCCGCTGAATCTCCCGTCCGTTATGAGGGCAACTCTCTTCAACCCCATGCCAGAAATCGCTGCTGTTGGTAAAAGCATCTCTGGCATTCCCGGCGCTCCTTTGGGCCCCATGTACCTGATAACGACGACATCTCCCTCCTCGATCTCGTTGTTCAGAATCGCCTTCAGAGCCTCCTGCTCGGAATCGTAGACTTTCGCACTCCCTTCGAACTTCATCATGTCTTCGCTAACAGCAGCCTGCTTAACGACGCAACCCTTCTCCGCGAGATTCCCCCTAAGAATTGCGATTCCACCTTCTTTGTGAAGGGGCTTATCGATTTCGGCTATTATGTCCCTCCCCCTGACGAAAGCCCTCTCAGCTATCTCGTAAACGCTCATTCCGCTCACAGTCATCTCGTCGCTGAAGAGATCCTTCGCCTTCCTGAACAGCATAGGCACACCACCGCTCTCGTCAAGATCAGCTATCGTGTACTCACTTGCTGGATCTATCGCCACTATGTGCGGCGTTTTCCTGCTTATCTCGTCGAAGAGGTCGAGACTGAGCTTTATTCCGGCTTCTCTCGCTATCGCTGGCAGATGCAGCACTGTGTTTGTTGAGCCACCAACGAGCATGTCCATCGTTATCGCGTTCTTGAAAGACCCCTCGGTTATGAAGTCTGAAGGCTTGATTCCCTCCTTCACAAGCTCCATTATCCTGACCCCGCTCATCTTGGCAATCCTGAGCTTCCTTGAGGAACCGCACGGAGATGTTGCGCAGTAGGGCAGACTCAAGCCGAGCGTTTCTGTTAACAGCTGCATCGTGTTTGCAGTATAGAGGCCTTGGCAGCTCCCGCAGTACGCAGCGCAGTAGTCCTCGTAGAGCTTTAACTTCTTCTCATCTATTTTCCCGGCCTTGTACTCTCCTGCAGCTTCGAAGGCAGTCTTTATCGTGACGACCTTGTCACCTATTCTTTCAGCAAGCATCGGCCCTCCGGTGACCGCTATCGCAGGTATGTCGAGTCTCAGCATAGCCATGAGCATTCCCGGCACGATTTTGTCGCAGGCACCAACGACAACTAATCCGTCGAAGCAGTGCGCTTCGACCATCGCCTCTATCGTGTCCGCTATGAGCTCTCTTGAAGCTAAAGCGTACCTCATGCCGTCGTGACCCATTGCAATGCCGTCGCATATACCCATGACCCCGAACTCGAAAGGAGTCCCACCAGCAGCGCATATCCCCTCTCTAACCGCTTTCGTCAGCTTGTCGAGCATCATGTGCCCGGGAACGATATCGTTGTACGCGTTGGCTATTCCTATGAACGGTTTTTCCATATCGTCGTCCGTAACACCTGTAGCTTTGAGAAGAGCTCTGTGAGCAGTTCTTTCAGCACCTTTCTTTACGATATCGCTTCGCATGCACCTGATGTTAAGAAAAGTAATAAATTATTTATGATGACACTTCCGTGTCAGTTTACGGGCTCGTAGTGGTCGCACTCGTTCGGATCTTTCAAACAGCCCCATTCTTTGCACTTCTCGTAGTACTTGCAGTTCTCGCACTTCCTTTCTTCATTTTTGCTTTTATTCGCACCCAAGTTACCACCCGAAAAATCTTGCTACTTATTGAGATATGAAGTTGACGACTACAACTTCCGTTTTGTGGTCTAGTTCTTCCCTGTGCTTGTTCTATAGCACAAGTGTCGATGACAGTTACGCAGGTGAGGGAGAATCAAGCAAGGTCAAAACCCAAAAGGCTAATATCTGTCCCGTCACCTTCGAGAGTTATGAGGAGGAGTCTGCTTGACATTCTTGCCTGTCCTGTTTGCAAAGGAGACTTGATTCTCGAAGTAGAGGAAGAGGACGAGGAAGAGATTATTAAAGGAAAACTCATTTGCAAGAACTGCAACGTCGAATATCCGATAGAGGATGGGATTCCGAACATGCTCCCCCCGGACGTGAGGGAAAAGGTAGAGAGTTCCTGAGGTGTCGCTGATGAAGTACATAATGGTCACGGGGGGAGTGATGAGCGGACTTGGTAAGGGAATAACTTCTGCTTCTATAGGTAGACTTCTAGTTGAGATGGGTTATAGAGTCGTTCCCATAAAAATCGACCCGTACATCAACATAGATGCTGGAACAATGAACCCTTTCCAGCATGGAGAGGTTTACGTACTCAAGGACGGAACCGAAGTTGACCTTGATCTCGGGCACTACGAGAGGTTTATAGGAGTCGAGCTGACGGGGGATCACAACATAACTACGGGAAAGATATACAGGAATGTCATAGAGAAGGAAAGGAAAGGCGAATACCTTGGCCAGACTGTTCAGATAATCCCCCACGTAACTGATGAGATAAAGAGCTGGATAAGGAGGGTGGCGAAAGAGAACGATGCTGAGATTTGCTTGGTAGAGATAGGAGGAACTGTTGGAGACATAGAGGGGATGCCTTTCCTAGAAGCGATAAGGCAGATGAGGAACGAGGAGAAACCTGAGGACTTTCTTTTGGTTCACGTGACTCTCGTTCCCCTCGACTCGAGTGGCGAGCAGAAGACTAAGCCAACGCAGCACAGCGTCAAGGAATTGAGGAGCATTGGCTTACAACCAGACGTAATAGTGGGCAGGTGTGCGAGAAGGCTTGAGGAAGGGACGAAGAGAAAGATATCCCTCTTTTGTGACGTACCAGTTGAAGCTGTGATAAGTGCCGAGGACGCCTCAGACATATACGAAGTCCCGCTCATGTTCAGGGATGAGGGTCTTGACGACTACATTCTCTCGAAGCTGAAGCTGGAGAAGAGGGAGCCGAGCGGAGAATGGGAGAGAATGGTTGAAAAGCTCAGAAGCTTGGAAGATGAAGTAACTATTGCAGTCGTTGGAAAGTACGTTGACGTGCAGGACTCTTACTTAAGCATAAGGGAAGCTTTAAAGCACGGAGGGATCGAGGCAGGCTGTAAAGTCAGGATTCTCTGGATAGACAGCGAGGAGCTCGAGAAAGCTGGAGATGTTGAGATCGACGCCGACGGCATACTCGTGCCAGGTGGTTTTGGAAAGAGAGGTGCTGAAGGCAAGATAAAGGCCATAGAGTACGCGAGGGAGAACGACATCCCGTTTTTGGGCATATGCTTCGGATTCCAGCTTGCGGTGATAGAGTTCGCGAGGCACGTAATAGGATGGGAAGACGCGAACAGCAGCGAGCTCGCAGAGACAGAGCATGCGGTAATCGATTTGCTGCCGGAGCAGAAGGAAATAGATGAGCTCGGAGGGACGATGAGGCTCGGGGACATAGAAGTCACTATAAAGCCGGGGACCATGGCGATGAAGCTCTACGGCAGGGAGAAGATTTACGAGAGGCACAGGCACCGCTACGAGGTGAATCCAGACTTCATATCTGAGTTCGAGAAGTACGGCTTGATATTCTCGGGATACTCTGACGGCGGGAGGAGGATGGAGATTATGGAATACCCGAAGAACAAGTTCTTCTTCGGCACTCAGTTCCATCCAGAGTTTAAGTCAAGGCCCTACTCTCCATCGCCTCCCTTCGTCGGATTTGTTAAGGCGGCTTATGGCGTTGAAATTTGAGCTTTTACATTATTTTTTTGTTTGGTATTTTACCTGAACACTAGCGTAAGCTTTCGTAACAATAATCACGCTTAAGGTAATAATACAAGCATGCCTATCATAGTTGGAGTAATAAACACGAGTCCAGAGTCGTTTTACTCTCCTTCGGTTTGTAAGAGCGTTGGGGAGGTTGTAAAGAGGGCTGAGGAATTCGTTAACCATGGAGCTGAGATAATTGACGTTGGTGGAATGTCTACTGCTCCGTACAGGGAGACTTGGGTTAGTGTTGAAGAAGAGATGAGGAGAGTTGTTCCTGCCGTTAGGAAATTGTGTGAGCTTGGATTCGAGGTCTCAATTGACACCACAAGAGCCGAGGTTGCGAAGAGGGCCGTGGAGGCTGGAGCTGAGATCGTGAATGCGGTTTTGCCGGGAGAAGAAATCGCAAACGTCGTGAGGGAATATGGAGTCAGGGCTATTGTCGTAGCGAGGGAAGTCAGGTGGGTCGAGGACGTGAGCTCTGTTGTTAGCTCCACGATCTCGGCTCTCAGAAGAGATTTAGAGTTGTTCAGGGGTTGCAGGACGATAGCAGATCCGGCCATAGGTTTCTGGAGGAAGTACGGTAGGTGGTACTTCAGAGATCTCGCCGTCCTCGCAAACTTGGACGAGATAAGAAGAGCTGTGAGGAGACCTATCCTCGTGGGCGTTTCGAGGAAATCGTTTATAGGGGAAGTAACTGGAGCGAAGAGACCGGAGGATAGACTGCCCGGATCCATAGCCGCTGAGGTTCTCTCGATGCCGGACTACGTCAGAACGCACAACGTGAAGGAGAGTTTTCAGGCGTTTAGGATTGCGGAACTTTTGCACGCTTATCGCCTCCCGTAATGGGTTGCGGGAGCACGTTTATCTGCACTTCGCAAGACTCGAAGCATGCGCTCAGTTTTCGACGAGCTCTGGGAGGAGTACGACTCGTGGTACGACAGAAACACGAATGTTTTTCTTAAAGAACTGAAACTCGTAAAAAGAAACGTCCCGACAATAAGTAGGGGACTCGAAGTTGGTGTGGGGAGTGGGAGGTTCGCCGAAAAGCTGGGACTCGTTGGAATCGACATCAGCGAGAACATGCTCAGAGTTGCGAAGAAGAGGGGAGTGGAAGTCGTTAGAGGGGACGCCCTAAGATTACCGTTTAGGAAGGTATTCGACTTCGTCTTGTTTGCCTTCACGATATGCTTTCTCGATAAGCCGGTTGAGGCTTTGAGGGAAGCGGGAAGAGTTCTTGTCGATGATGGAGTTATTGCCGTCTGCTTCGTTCCCGAAGGCAGGCTGGCGGAGGAGTACAGGAGGAAGGACAGTCCGTTTTACAGGGAGGCGAGGTTTTACACTGTGGAGAGGGTAAAGGATATGCTCACTTCAGCGGGGTTTGAAGTGGAGAAAGTAGACTACGAGGACCTGAAGTACGGTAGAGACATAGCACTCGTTGTAGGAGTTAAACGTTTTTGAACTCGTCAATTTTTAAAATACGGCTACCATATCGGTAGAACTTCATCGAGCTTTCTCTGTATGCTCTCCTTTATTCCAAAGTACCTAACCGCAGCTTTAGCCACCTTTTCCACGCAGCTTTCGGGAGCGTAAACTCCCAGCATTAGAGAATTCTTCTCTGCATCCCTTAAAGCTTTAACGAGCGGGGATATTTCTTCCAGTCTTTTTAGTTCTCCATCGATTTCTACAAGAGCTCTTAGCTCTCTCGCTTCTTCTTCTTCTGGTGCATCGACTATGACTTCCTCCTCTCCGACCCCTGCTTCCTCGGCTATCTCTTTCTCCGCCCTACTAGCGTCTATTCTCTCCGAGTGAATCCTCCATCTACTGACGTATATCGCTCTCTTGAAAAGTCTCCTCTCGTCTAACCTTCTCATAACTTCTCCCGGATATCCTTCTACTCCTCTCAGAAAAGTTACCATGTCGTAGTCGTCCATCCTCAGCAACTCCTTCGGTCTCAGCATCCCACTCTCTATGCAGAAAGAAAGAGCTTTTTCGTACATTTTCCTTGCAATTCTGCACACGTGGTGGTGGTAAACGGTAGGATACATCATGAACCTCGACAGCAGCAGCGACTCCGCAGCCCTCAGGGCTCTCCCCTCTATTATGGGCTCCATACCCCTGAACTTTATTCTCTCCATCAGTCTCACAAGGTCGAAGACTCCATAGGCAACTCCTGTGTAGTGAGAGTCTCTGACGAGGTAATCCATCCTGTCCGCGTCTATGTCTCCGCTGACTATACTCGTTACCTTCCCACTGACTATGTCTGCAATCCTTCTCAGCCTTAGCCCTTCCTCTTTCAGAACATCCTCTACCTCCGTTCTCCTAAGAACGGGAATCAGGTTCTCGTGTCTGAATCTCAGGTACTTTTTTAGCAAGACTTCGCTCGAATGGGAGAATGGGGCGTGTGCGACATCATGCAGTAATGCGGCTGCTACGCACTCTCTCTTTTCTCTATCGCTGCACTCCATTCTGTTTTTGAGAGACAGAACTATGTGCAACACTCCTACGCTGTGTTCAAAGCGTGTGTGGTTCGCCCCGGGATAAACGAGAGACGCAAAGCCAAGCTGCTTTATTCTCCTCAACCTCTGGAGCTGAGGTGTGTCGAGTAACCTCACGCACCAGTCAGGTATCGTTATGCTACCGTGCACGGGATCTCTGATCGATTTGGGCACGTTCTCGCTTCTGTTTCACGTATATAACTTTAATTTCTTCCACTTACTTGGGCGAGAAATCGTTCAGCAGCTTTTCAGCTTCTTCCAAGTACTTCTCTCCTTCTCTGAACTTCTCAACGGCCTTTTTCAGTTTTTCTGCAACCTCCGGAACCTCTTTCTCGACTTTTTTTGCCCAATCCTCGTACTTCGACGTGTGCTCTTTACTGTGTCCTATCCAGTGCGAGAGCAGGTGTCTGAGTTTTTCCAACTCTTCCAAACTACCACCTCCAAATTAATTGAGTATGCTAATTAAGCTATTTTAGTTACAATTTTTAATACTTTTCTTACTGTTATTAATACGATCCGATTGTACCTTCTTTCCTTCATCTCTTGCATGCTTCGCAGAACATTCGTGCTTTGTTGCAGAGTCTTTACAGTGAGCTTTGGCAGTTTTTAGTTTTCGTTCGTTGGCTGCAGCGATGATAGTTCTTTTTCACTGCACTACTTGAAATAAAAACCCGCTAATTCGCTAGTGAGAAATAAACGTAACCCCAAAATTGATCGTAAAATAAAACTCGGAATCGTTCAGCGATCGAGCAAATCGTTCTCCTTCAAAAACTTAAGCATGTTCTTCCAATGTCCACCAATCCAGTAAAGCTTCTTGCACTTTTCGCAGTACCACAGCTCCTTTTTCAGCACATACTCTCCTAGCCCCTCCCTCTCTGCCACAGCTTTAACTTCCTTCTCTGTCGGCTTTCTCAGCGTGGAGTTACAAAGCGTGCACCTCTTCATTACGGGATAGAACTTCACGCCTATCCGCGACAACTCTCTCATCTGTTCCTCTACTCTGCTTGGTCTTATCAGCATCGCTGCCAATCCCGCCTCTCTTCTTCTCCTGTAAAGCTCTCTGTCTCTCGTTAGCAGGATTCTATCCTCAAAATTCTTCACAAGATACGTATCCTCCTTTGAGGAAGCAGGAGGAAACGACTCGTCGCATAAAGTGTCGTAGCCTGAGAGCCTGAGCCAAACAGCGAGTCTCTTCAGCATTCTGTCGCAGACAAACTTCATATCCTGCATATCGTGCACTTCAAAACTTCCACCACCTTAAATCGACGCTTTCGAGGGCTCTGAATAACAACTTTCCAGCTTTAGTTTTCATTTCTTCTTCTTTAACTCTGAACTCCTCCGTAAGATCAGTTAATTGGGAGTACTCTTTCGCCTGAATCATGAGCTCGAGCCTGTCTGCATCTTTGATGTAGTCGTCTACATTTTCAACTCTTAACCGCTCTCTTAGTTCGTCCAAACCCAGTGGTTCGAGCTGCTCTCTTCTTGCCTCCTCTTCGTTAACTGTTACGTACTTTCTCGCCACCTTGTGGAGGTCGAGAGTTCTGGCTTCATGGGAGTCGTGTAACAGGGCGAGGAAGGCTACTGCACTCGCTTTTAGAGGATCGATGCCGTCCATTCTTGCAAGAACGTAAGCTATCACAGCGGCTCTGAAGGAGTGCTCCGCAACACTCTCTGGGAGCTTTATTCCAATTTTGAACCAGCCGGAGCGGGGAGTTAGCTTTAGAGCCCCGAGCTCTACCAGAAGCCTCGCCACCTTCGCTGTACCCTCAAAGTCCTCAGCGTTCACAATTGGCTGATACATCCGCGAGATAGTTATGTTTTTGGTCTATATCGAATTACAATGGCTCAGGCATATAGTGGGTGAGGTAAAAACAGGAGCTTACTGCTCTATGGCTACGAAGTAAATAAATCTGAATCTGGCGCCCCTGTTTCTGTCGAGTACTGGCTGGATAAAAGCTGCAATTGTTATATAGTGATGGGATAACCCTCACCGTTAGAAATCAGGTAAAGAGCTGAGAAAGCGACGTTTACGGATACTCTTTTTGAATATAACCTCACGACTTTGATTAAAATATAGTACTCATGAGCAGATCGAAAGTATCCATTGATTTCCATAAAACCGATTAGGATTTAATCGTTTTGCCTTGGTGTGTTGGCATGGTTTTGGCTGAATGACGGATGTTTTTGGCGTTTACTGTTTTAATTATTTAAGGAAAAAACTGTTAAGTAGCTTGTTACCATATAGTAGTGTGTGAGGCGTAGAGACTTCATGAAACTTGCTGGCATATTAGCCGGAATTCCAGGCGTTGACGGCTTGAAAAGTGGTGGATTTATGCTTTCCCGTAGCGTTTACTACTGGAACTTGCAGAGTCCGCCTGAAGGATTAAATGGAGCTGTGAACATTCTGAACGACCTTGGTGTGGAGTTCATATGGTACGCTCACTGGGTCGTGGGATTTCCTATGCCTCCCGACTTTGAGCAGGCTGGCGAAATAGCCAGAAACTGTGGTCTTGGGCGAAAATCTGAGAACTTCGTTGAATGGTGCGAGAGGGAGTTTTACTCTCTTGAGTGTGTCAGAAAGCAGGTAAACGCCGTGCAGGGGAAAATTTACTGTCCGGCAATTCTGGGATACACGAACTTCAGAGCGGATTTTAATTTTGACCCTCTCACGTTCGAACCAATCGATAGAGAAGAGCTTGAAAACTGGCTGCTCGACTTGGGAAAGTGGGATCTGAAGAACCCGAAGACGAAAAAGCCGTTCACGATCGAGGACACTCAGGAAATCTTCAGAAAGATGGGTCTTCCGAAGGAGAGAGCAATCCCTGATTTCTCCAACTCGGATGTCATGAGATATTACATCAGAAAGGCGATGGCTCTTAAAAAGGTGGGAGTCAAAGCAGTGTGGTACGACACTTTCTTCCAGCTTCCGTTGGGGATTAAAAGATACCTCAACCTGTCGTTTGACCATCCGGCTGTAAGAGAGCTCTACGAGGGATGCCTGAAAATAGTTAAAGGAGCGAGAGCTCTTGGTCTGACAACAGGAACGTGGAACCTGTGTTTCAACTTTCCTTACAGGAAAGTGCCCGAAGTTGACTTTGTAACGGCCTCTCCTACTTCGGAGGAAGTTCTGAAATTGAAGCTTGATGAGGAAAAGTGGAGACGAGTTGAGAGCAAAATTCTTAGTAAGCGACAAAAAACGTGGCTACTAATAATGCTCGATTTCGCGAACAGGGACGATCTTCCACTGGCCATCTTCAGCCAAAAGCTTACGTCTGAGGAACAGAGACACTTCTTGAAAATCTTGCACGACCTCTCACTCAGACTGAGTGTGAACTCTGCAGTGGCTTACCCTGTTCACGGTTTGGGGACAGGGACTCATCCCAAGAAATTGGCATGGGGAAGGTACAGACTTTACGATGCAAAAGCTCCTGAGTTTAGAACGTATCAAACGATTGCAGAGCTGATGAACTCCCGTAAAATACCAATATCACCTGTTTTGCCCGTTGCTTCTCTGCTGCTTGCGCTCGTTTTGAAGCTACTTCTCTCGAATCTCTCAAATCGACCTAAAAATTATAAATTAAATTAATGATGATAGTAAATTTAAAACTTATAAGTTATAAGTTAATCATTGTACCTTCGTAAAACCTCCTGAGATGACAACTCTCAACGCATCCTCCACGCTCATGTCGAGGTATATTACTTCCTCTTCCGGTACGAGAACGACAAGGCCGGACGTTGGGTTGGGCGAGGTAGGTATGAACACATTCAGCAATCTCTTTCCGGTTTTCTCGCTTGCGTTTGGTATCTCACCTCCAGTCGTAAAGCCTATCGCATAGACTCCCTTTCTCGGATATTCCACGAGCACTACCCCCTTTATCCTCTCCGCCTCTGAAACGAGTATAGCTTTACTTGCCTCCTTGGTTGCCGAGTAAACTGTTCTTAACACAGGAACCTTCATCAGCTTGCTTTCCACGAAATCAATCAGCTTTTTTCCGACGGTCATTCTTCCGAAAACACCCAGCAAAAAGATCATTGCTGCAAGCGTTAGCAGACTCATTCCAGGAATGTAAAAACCGAAAATTCTGCTTATTTCAGGTCTTAGAAAGTTGTCGAGGGTCGTGAATGTCCAGTAAACGATGTATGCTGTTGTAGCGAGAGGAATCAGTATTATTAAGCCTGTGAGAAATGTGTTTCTTATTTCCATCAGTTTTGACATGCTTTTTGCTTGACCAGGGCGCTTAAATCGTTACCGTTCGATGATGCTTCTTGTTGTAGTGATGGATCATCAAATTCGGAAATGAATAGAAAGGTATATATTTAGTATTCGGAATGCTCATGGTGATGACACTCAGAATTCTGGTTTACGATTACGTCGATTTGCAGAATTCATCGAGTTCTAGTTTTACACCATGCAATATTTTTCCGGAAAACGCTAAGTGGTTGTTAATTTTTAAATTATATTTAATAGATTTTATTAATTCTGCTACATAATTATTATAACACTTATTAATATAAAATTCGTCAATTTTAATAATTGATAAGTTGCAGGTGGATTGGAGGTGAAGAAAATGAGGAAGGATGAGAGGAGAATGAAGGAAGAGGCTGAGAAGGTCTTCAAGGGCGTTAAGCTGTTTATTGGTTGCTGAGGGTCTTTTTTGACCCGTTTTATATGTTTTATTAAAATTTTAGTGGAGCTTGTAAAGCTTTCCGCCACTCCTCCATCGATAGTCTATCCTCTTCCGGTTCTGGCGTTTCTGCTGTTTTCACTCTCCGGAAACAGGGACATTTTCGGTCTCTTGGTGGCCATCGCTTTTAACTTTACATCTCAGGCAGGTATAAACTTGTGGAACCATCTAAATGACGTGGAGGAGGACAGGCTTGCGGGCAAAGTCAACGTCCTGATAGAACATCCCGAAACGAGAGTCGTTGCTATTATTCTCAGTTTTTTGCTTTACGCTCTATCGTTTTTTATTCTTTACTTGTTTTCTCGTGATAGAAAATTCGCATTAGCTGCGTTTTTCGTAGTTTCTATTCTGACTTTAGCCTATTCAGACAGGAGCGCTCTCGGTAAGAGAAGATTGAAAAACTACTACCTAACGGAAGTTTTTACGTATGTAGTTTCCGTACCACTCTACACACTTACCGTCTGGACGATATACTCTTCGATAAACAGCAGGGCTTTTGCAGTCGCACTTTTCATGACTCCTTTTGCTCTGTCCGGCACTTTTCTGAAGGACATAAAGGATGCAAGTAGCGACGAAAAAGCAGGGTTGAGAACTCTCGCCGTCGTTTTTTCCCCTTCTGCTTTGCTGAAGGTATCTGTTGCATTGCTTTGGTGTTACTATTTTTTGTTAGCTCTCTTTTCAATACTTGGAGTAATTCCAGAAAGGTCTATGATAGCTCTCGCATTCTCTGTCGCCCTACTGTACTCCAATTACAGATACGCGAAAGAGGACTGGATTGTGTCCGGAAAACTGCTGAAACCTCTGAAAATTATGGTTCTGTCCAACCTGCTTTCTCTCGTTTTTCTGGCTGCAGTTAATCTGGCACCTCTACCATGAAAGATGTGCCCGTGCCGTTGAAGCACAGTCCCCTTTCTATTTCAGTTAAATATTTTCTTTTAATATTGGTTGATTTATATGATGGGAACGAGGTAAATATGCCTAAATAATCTTCATCTGTTAAGCTGTTTATATGTGCTCTAATCAAATGTATTTTCTTTGAGAACATGGGAATTATATTTGAGTCTAAAGCAAAAAAAATAAATTTATCCATATTTATTCTATCAAAAAGATTGTAGAAATTTGAAATTCCACCTCTGAAAATTTCACTTGTGTAAATTGCCTTCTCGTAAAAGTTCTCAAGATTGAAGATAGATGGATATATGTTTACAGGATAACTTTGCAGGCCAAGCATCGAACACCCGTACGTTTCCTTGCTTACGAACGTCAGACCGTAAGGTGATACCATAGGAACGCTGCCTTTTTCTAAGTCGTTCTCTTCAACGTCTCTGGTGTGTATCCTTTCCTTGAGAAATTCAACGACCGTTTTTCCGTTTACTTCGCCTATTGCGATTCTACCAGACACTGTTTCAACGAATTCAGCTTTTCCGAAGTACTCTTTAAGGATCTCAGCCGTCTCTTCGTAACTTTTGCCCCTCTCCGGAAATACGTCGTGGTAGTGGATTCTCACGTTACCCCTAATACCGAGACATATGCAGCACCTGTGACACTCCTTGAAGTTTACGAAGAGAGATGGAGTTCTGAATCCACCGGATAGAGGCATTAGATTTACCCCTGCAACTTCTCCTTCCAGCTGCCTTAAAGCCACGTTTGCGGGGTAAATCGACTTTGATTCGAGAACTCTGGAGTATTCTCGCAATATCTCTTTTTTCTCCTCAACGCTGTTGGCTTTTCTGAACTTTCTGTAGTAGAATCTGTCCAGAGTTAAAAGTTTGGCGACGTTAATTCTGTTTGGTATGTAAACAAGCGGAAACATCACAACCTTTTTTCTGGCTTTTACTGTTTTGTTTAACCTTGAAAAGACGTTTTCCGTGTTTTTACCGGATGTATGGGCTATTTCCACTTTGCTGGAATCTATCAGGAGTAAAGCAACACCTCTCGACCAGACAGCCTCTCTCGTCATGTAAGCTTCTACCGTGCATCCTGCCATCTTTGCCTCTGGAAACTTCTCCTTCAGCAGGTTTACCACTCTTTTGCTATCGTTTTTTGCAGAGTTCGTCAGAAACAGCAGTATAACATTCGCATCAAATCTCTCTTCAAGCTCTCCTTTCAGATCTTCAACGAGTTTTCGGCCGAGGTTTGGAGATGCTATGACCTTTAACGACATTCAACCAGCTCTCCGAGCATCTTGATAACGTTCTCCGCATCCATATCGAACTTGTAGCGACTCGTAAATTCCTCGGCTTCAACAACGAGAACTAGCACGAGTGTTTTGGAAACGGCAAACATTCTTATTTCAGTGTCGCAGTAAGTGAAGGAAACTTCGTTTAACTGCTTTGTAAATATATAGTAGAGAGAGTTCTTTATCTGGCTTTCCAGCCAGTAGAGCAGATTGAGAATTCTTCCGCTCCTCTCGTTTACCTTGGCAAAGATGGGAGTGCCGTCTATTCTGTACAGGGCTGTTACCTTAACTGCCGGGTCTTCGGCAAATGGGCTCAGGATCTCCGATATTTCGAGTAGCATTCGACCACCATCTTCACGATGTTTCTGACGTCGTCGTCGCTACACTGAACGCACTCTTCGGCAAAAATTTTCAGCTTTTCCAGTGCACAGCAAGGAACATTGTCTGGGGTGTATCCGATCTCTCTGAGAACGGATTCGAGGTCTATCTTTCTCTTCATCCTCTCTACTATTGCTGTGCCTTCCACGAAAATCCCGAGACCCCTTAGGATTCTGTAGGGAAAAACACCTTCGGCGTGCCAAGAGCTTCTGTGTTTTATTATTCTCAGGGTTCTGTTGAAAGCTTCTCCGTATCCTATGTTCTTTAAGTGTATCACTGAGTCTCCGAGAAACAGGGGTATCTCAACAGACGGTCGACTTATGTCCCCGTTAAGCGGTTCCTCGAGCGTCACTACGCTGGTTCCGAGAGACTTAAGCTGGTTAAAAAAGAAGTTCACGTCGTACCTCATTTCGTAGTCGAGTGATGAAATTAGGGGTGTGAATGAGTCGATGACTATTCTCACGCCTACTTCGGTTTTCGATTCCCTTATTATGAAGTTGAGTAAGTCGTTATTTATGTAAGAAACATCTTCAGCAAAAAATTTTTTTATAACAAGTTGCTTTGTTTCTGTGTATTCTGAAATATCCCATCCAAATGAGAGTGCAGTTTCAACTATATCTTTTGTGTCCATGTCAAATGACACGAAAATACATTTTTCACCGTTTTCAAGACCTTTCAGTATGTACTGGAGGGCGAAAACAGTTTTACCCGTTCCAGCCGATCCAAGGATTATATTCACGGAATTTGACCAGAATCCTGAGCCAAGCAGTGTGTCGAGCCCGAAGATGCCCGTTTCTATTCTTGCCCTACCGCTCATTGTTATCATGTTGTTGTAAGGTGTTTTATAAACCTTTTTTGCACGGATTTTTTCCTCAGAAGAGCTGGTCTGTGACAGGTATTCTCAGCTGGTTATTTGTCGGATGGAGTAAGGACTTGCTACTGGAAGTCTGGAGTAGGAATTTTTAGAGTAGATTTTGATATTATTTTTTTGGTATCTTATATAAGTGCAAGATAAAAATAAAAAATATTACTTTTTGTCCGTTATACCTTTTTCTGTTATCCTGAACAAAGCCTCGCCCTCTGGCAGGTGTGGAGAATCTATGAGCCTC
>JAMOMT010000185.1 GCA_027066965.1 Archaeoglobaceae archaeon | reverse complement strand
TACCTTTTTAACTTTCGTTCTTGATTTTAACGCCACTGTTACGATTGTTAGTCCTCTCGGAAATCGAACCAAAAACTTCAAAAGCTAAGTGAATCCCGAATGATAAAGCATTAAGAAAAGGTGTTAGCATGAAGCTTGTGCTGAAAAATGGCATAGTCTTCGATCCACTCAATGGAATAAACGGGGAGAAAATGGACATATTCATCGATAATGGAAGGATAGTCAACAAGTTTCGCTTCAAAACGAAGGCCAAGGTGATCGACCTCAACGGAAAGGTCGTGATGCCAGGTGGTTTTGACATTCACACTCACATAGCTGGAGGGAAGGAGAACATCGGCAGGATAATGAGACCTGAAGACAGCCTGAGAAACCTCGTTCCGAGGAGAGGAAAGCTCAGAGCGGGAAGTGGAAGATCTGTTCTGAGCGTTCACATAACCGGCTACGAGTATGCGAAGATGGGTTATACCACAGCTCTCGCTCCCGCAACCCCACCACTGATGGCAAGACACACCCACCACGAGCTAAACGAGATACCTATACTTGACAAAGCAGTTTTCCCCCTCTTCGACGGGAACTGGTTCATAATGGACAGGATAGCCGATAAGGACCACGATGCCATCAGGAACTACGTCGCTTGGTTGCTTTACGCTACCAAAGGCTATGCTGTCAAAGTCGTCAACCCCGGAGGGACTGAAGCCTGGGGATGGAGAAAGGAAATCCACAGCCTTGACGATGAAGTGCCGGAGTTTGGGGTTACGCCAAGGGAGATTCTGACTGCCTTAATTTCGGCAGTTGAGGAGTTGAAACTCCCGCACTCAGTCCACCTGCACTGCAACAACCTTGGGGAGCCGGGAAACTTCGAGACGACGATAGAAACGATAAAAATCACCGAAAAGTTCGAGAGGGGAGATAGGCCTCTGCTGCACTTAACTCATCTTCAGTTCCACTGCTACGCCGGAGACAGCTGGAAGAACTTCGAGAGCGGAGTTGAAGAAGTCGCTAAAGCTGTAAAGGGTCACGACATCACAGTTGACACTGGTAACCTAATGTTTGGTGACACGACAACTATGACGGCAGATGGGCCGATGGAGTATCATCTCCAGCTTCTAACAGGCAGGAAGTGGGCGAACAAGGACGTTGAGCTTGAAACCGCCCCTGGAATAACTCCAATATTCTACAGTAGCAAGAGCCCTGTAAACGCAGTCCAGTGGGCTATAGGGCTTGAGATCCCCTTGCTTCTCCCAGCAGAAAAGGTCATGATTACGACTGACCATCCTAACGGTGCTCCTTTCACGAAATATCCTGAGATAATAGCGATGCTCATGAGCCAGAAGTACAGGGAAGAAATGCTCAGCAAGGTACACAAGGCCGCCTCTGCAAGAACTATGCTCGGGAGTATAGACCGGGAGTACGACCTTTACGAGATAGCTATGGTGACGAGAGCTAATCAGGCAAAGACTGCTGGCTTCACTGACAAAGGACACCTTGGAGAGGGAGCAATAGCTGACATCGCCGTCTACGACCTCCCACCAGAGCCCGACACGAGGGACTACGAGAGCATAATCAAAGCCTTCTCAAGAGCATACCTAACGATAAAGAGGGGAGAGATCGTCGTGCAAGAGGGAGAGGTTGTGAATCCAGTTGCTGGAGTTACCCGGTACCTCGACATAAGCTACGACAGGTGGATAGAAAAGGATGTGAGTGTTTACTTCAGAGACTACTACTCAGTCTCCGTGCAGAACTACGTGATAGGCGTTGACGAGATGAGGAGGTGCGAAAGTGTTCCTGTTCACTCTTAAGGATGAGCCAGAAGTTTGCGTCGAGGTTGAAAATCTGATTCCCGAAAGGCTAAAGGGAATGAAGGTAGGAGACGTAAGAAAACTGAAGGTCAAGCTCGGAAAGTATGAGGTAGAAGTAGGAGAACTCTTTGAGGTCAGGAAAAATTCGGGAGAGGAGGTCGTTTTCGAGGGGCTCTGGCTCGAGAGAGTGAAGAGAATAGGCTTTGGTATGAGCTCCGGATACATAGTCGTGAAGGGTAACGCGGGAATGTACGCCGGAGCGTTCATGAAGGGCGGAAGACTCGTCATAGAGGGTAACGCGGACAGGTTTGCGGGTATGAACATGAGTGGAGGCGAGTTACTGATCAAAGGAGACGCTGGAGATTACTTAGGCAGCGGATACAGGGGAGACGACGGAATGAGGGGAGGAAAGATAGTCGTTCACGGGAACACTGGAGACGAGGCTGGAATAAAGATGAAGGGCGGGGAGATAATCGTAAAGGGTAACGCGGGTATGTTCTTTGGAGGAATGATGAGAGATGGAATTGTAAGGGCAAGGAGTGCGAGGAGAGCGGGGGCAAATATGAAGGGAGGTACGATCGTTCTAGAAGAGGTGAGAGAGGAAGAGATCCTGCCCGGCTTCAGCTACGCAGGAAAGGACGAGTTCGAGGAAAAGATATACCACGTTTTTGAGGGCGATAAAGCCGTTAAAAAGAGCAAGGGCAAACTACTCGTGAGAAACCTGATTGGCGAAGATTAGTTTCGATTGCTTTGAGGTGGAATTAATTACTTTACTTTAAATTTAAATTTAAATGAATTCGAGAAACGAATAACTATTTATAATGGGGTATGCACGTTTATTAAACCGCAGGGATAGGCATGATAGAAGTTAACGGAGGCGTGATACCAATGAAAGCTCCAAGCGACACGACGAAGTATCTCATACACGCCGAGATAGTTGCAGACGGCGTTGTTGAGAGACCGGACGTCGTTGGTGCGATATTCGGCCAGACCGAGGGCTTGCTTGGAGAGGACCTCGATCTGAGAGAACTGCAGAAAACCGGCAGAATAGGCAGGATAGAGGTTAAAGTTGAGAGCAGAGGTGGTAAAAGTTTTGGTGAGATTAAAGTTCCTTCGAGTCTTGACAAAATCGAAACGGCAATCCTTGCAGCCGCTCTCGAAACCATAGAGCGAGTTGGACCGTGTTCGGCAAAGATAAGGGTGCTCAAGATCGAGGACGTCAGAGCGAGCAAGAGGCGTAAGATAGTTGAGAGGGCGAAGGACATCCTCAGAGACCTGTTTGAGGAACCAGAAATAGAGTCAGAGAAGATTGCAGACCTCGTAAGACAAGCTGTGAGGGCTGAAGAGGTAATAGAGTACGGCGAGGAGAAACTCCCAGCCGGGCCAGCTGTGGACGAAAGCGACGCAATAATCGTCGTCGAAGGAAGAGCCGATGTGCTCAACCTACTCAGGCACGGAATAAAGAACGTGATAGCCGTCGAAGGAACGAACATACCTAAGACGATAGCGGAGCTGAGCAAGAAGAAGACGGTAACGGCCTTCCTCGACGGAGACAGAGGAGGTGACCTGATACTAAAGGAGTTGCTGCAGGTGGCGGACATAGACTACGTGGCTAGAGCTCCAGAGGGTAAGGGAGTAGAAGATCTAACCCAGAAGGAGATAGTGAAGTCCCTGAGGAATAAGGTGCCAGTCGAGCAGCTCCACATACTCAGGAGAGACTTCACGAGGGACAGCAGAGAAAACAGGGAAAGCAAGGAAGTTAAGGAAAAGGAGTCCGTGAGAGAAGAGGTCAAAGAAAGGGCAGAGAAAGAACACGATGAGGAAAAACCCGATACTGTATCCGTTCTCAGAAAACACAAACAGGACGTTGAAGGCAGGTTGATAGCCAAGCTTCTTGACAGGAACTTGAACGTGATAAAGGAGGTACCAGTCAGAGATCTCGTAAAGGTGCTAAAAACGAACAACATGAAGGTATCGAGCATCGTGTTCGACGGAGTGATCACCCAAAGGGTCATAGACCTCGCGGCGAAGAAGGAGATCTCCTGCCTCGTTGGAGTCAGGCTGGGTAGCGTGGTTAAAATCCCGACGGCCGTAAGGATCATCACGTTTGACGAACTTTAACGTAATTTTTCCCTTTAATTTTTTATATTTATTTAGTTATTTTTAATTTGCAGATTGCAGAACTGAACACTTTCCAAACACCTGCCCCAAACACGAAACCACTAAACCCAACTCAGAAACTTGCTCTCCAGAAGTTCCTTTCTCCTTAACGTCTTTTCAAGAGTTTCGCCTCTCGAGCGACCGGTGGAAACTATAGATACTACAGGACTTGACGTTTCAAACTCCTCTCCCCACCCTGGCACGTCAGCGAAAAAGGGAGAGGTCGAAGGAACAAAAGCTCTCAGGTTGCAGGGAGCGTAGTAAACCGCTCTCAGGGCGTACCTCCTGAACTTTGGACTTTCTGGGAGTTTTCCATTTACAGCCTTCATGTGCATTGAGAAGAGGTTCTCGCCCGTGCTGAGCTCGAAGCTGTCGAGGCTTCCAGGAATTCTCGGATTCAGCTCGAGCACGTAAACTTCATCTCCCAAAACCAAGTCAACACCACAGCAGCCGACAACATCAAAGAGTTGAGCCACCTCCTCGGCAGTTCGAGTTACCTCCTCACTGCTTACTCCACTCAAACCCCATTCGTCGAAGGGCGTCAGATTCCCAGAATACAGGAATCCCTCAGCGTTCATAAGCCTCCAGCCCGAAAAGAGGGCGTTAACCGACACAGACGCAGCCTCCTCTCCGTTCGACAGTACAATGGTAGAAACTGTAATACCCTCGACGAACTTCTGCAAAATTATCTCTCCTGATGGGTGCCCAAAACGCTCTCTTGACGGTTTAGCTGTTCTGCTTTTAGCGATTCTACTCGCTTCTACCCTTATTCCAACCCCTCCACCGCCGAACCTCGGCTTAATCAGCCATTCACCCTCCGGTTTTTCCGAGTCTCTCCACCTGCGAGTTTCGGGGACAACAATACCAGCTCTCTCCAGTTTCCTCGCGAACTTCAGCTTGTCCAAACAAGAGGTGTCAAAACTTCCCAGTATGTCTACCTTTCTTCTGAGCCCCTTGAAAAAGTACTCGAAGCCCGTGGAAAGGACAGCAGGAGCGTCGAGAGCCTGACAAGTTTGGATCAATGAGTTCAAAACCTCTTCTGTGACTTCGGAGAAGCAGAGGGTCTTCGAAAACAGCTTAAGGTCCTCGTCGCAGTACTTCGCGAGAGAGTAAACTTCAAACCCGGCCATTCTCGCAGATCTCGCAACGTTCCTTGCGTTAACCCCAGCAACGACTACTTTTTTGACCATTCCCTTATGATCCTCCTTATCACGTCCTCCTCCTCGCTCCTGTAAACGCTCCTAACACCCACGTTAGTGGAAAAGCAAAGGCTAAGCAAGCAATCAAGTCC
>JAMOMT010000184.1 GCA_027066965.1 Archaeoglobaceae archaeon | reverse complement strand
GTTTGCCTCGAAAACTATCTTAGCTCCGGTCTCCCTGGCTATCTCCTTGGCCTTCTTTACTATTTCCCCGTTCGGCTCGTACTTCTTGGGGGTCGAAACCACAAGCTCCATTCCAGCAAGGGCGGCAGCGAGAATTAGCGAGTTGCAGACGTTGTTCCCGTCTCCAACCCACACGATCTTTACTCCCTTTAGGCAACCCTTGTACTCCTTTATCGTCAGCAGATCCGCAACTATCTGGCAGGGGTGCTCGAGATTGCTCAGGGCGTTTATGACTGGAACGGTAGAATACTCGGCGAACTCGACTATCGTAGAGTGGTTTCTAACTCTCATGGTAACGGCGTGGACGTACCTGCTGAGAACCCTCGCGGTGTCCTTTATCGGCTCCCCTCTACCAAGCTGAAGATCATTCCAGTTCAGGTAGAGTGCGTGTCCTCCCAAATCAGTCATAGCTACCTCAAAACTCACTCTCGTCCTAGTTGATGGAAGTTCGAATATCATCGCGAGGCTCCTGTTTTTCAAGTAATCCGTAACAACCCCCTTATATCTCTCGGCCTTCAGTTTTTCTGCAAGCTCTATAACCTCCTCGAGCTCATTGCTGCTAAGGTCTGAAATAGAGATCAGGTGCTTCATTGCTCCACCCCGCTCTGAAATTTTAGAACCTTTCTGTCTTTTAGCCTTTACCGTTTTTACCATTTCCAGCTTACCGAAGAGATTTATCTTTGGCTTACTGTTCTGCCTGATTACATACCCCGGTCAGACGAATAACTCGACCCAAACGTTATTACCTCAAGCGTTGAGTGGAGAACATGAAACTGCTCACAAAAGAAGAAGGAGAGGTGGCCGTAAAGCTCGCAAGAGCAGCCATAGAGATATATCTCGCTGAAGGCAAAGTCATTCAGGAGAGGTTCTCAGGAGTTTTTGCAGAAAAGAGGGGTGTTTTCACGACCCTGACCAAAAGAGGGTTGCTGAGAGGTTGTATTGGCTTCCCTTATCCAGTAAAAAGGCTAGACGAGGCGATAATAGAGTCGGCCATAGCTGCTGCAACTCAAGATCCGAGGTTTCCCAGAGTGAGGCTTGAAGAGATGGACGATATATGCGTCGAGGTGACTGTTCTGACTCCGCCGGAGAAGATAGAGGCCAAACCCACGGACATTCCCAAGTACGTCGAAATAGGAAGGCACGGGCTAATAGTACAGATGGGGCCGTACTCAGGTTTGCTGTTACCCCAAGTGGCTGTGGAGCTAAATCTTGACGCGGAGAGCTTCCTTAGCGAAACCTGCATGAAAGCTGGACTTCCTCCAGACTGTTGGCTTTCTGGGGCTGAAGTTTACAGGTTCGAGGGACAGATATTCAAGGAAACAGAACCGAAAGGAGAGGTCGTAGAGGTTGAGCTCAAGTGATGCGATAACTTTATAATCCCTTGCTACTGTGAGTCAATGTGTCAAACAGGAGGATCGATATGAGCGACGTAGGTAAGAGGATAAGGATAGAGAGGATCATAGACAGGAACAGTGGAAACACCGTAATCGTTCCGATGGATCACGGCCTGTCGATGGGTCCGATAGCAGGGATAGAGGACATGCCAAAGACGATAAACGCGGTTGCTGAAGGTGGTGCAAACGCTGTTGTAATCCACAAGGGAATAGTTCCCTTCGGACACAGAGGCTACGGAAAAGACGTCGGGCTGATAGTCCATATGAGCGGTTCTACATCTTTAAGCCCCGATCCAAACGAAAAAGTTCTCGTCTGCACGGTGGAAGAGGCGATAAAGCTTGGGGCCGATGCCGTGAGTGTTCACATAAACGTTGGCAGTAGGACCGAGGCCCAGCAGATAAGAATACTCGGCGAGGTTAGCAAGACATGTAAGGAGTGGGGAATGCCTCTGCTTGCTATGATGTACCCGAGAGGAGAGGGAATAAACCAATTCGACGAGAAAGCAGTTGCTCTTGCTGCGAGAGTTGGAGCTGAGCTTGGAGCAGACATAGTCAAGACGAACTTTACCGGAGATGTGGAGTCGTTCAGGAGAGTTACCAGAGGTTGTCCGGTGCCAGTGGTCGTTGCTGGAGGGCCAAAAATGAAGAGCGAAGAAGACCTACTAAGGATGGTAGAAATGGCAATGGATGGTGGAGCGAGAGGAGTGGCGATAGGTAGGAACATCTTTCAGGCTGAGGATCCGACGAAGATGACGAAAGCGATATCGATGATCGTTCACGAGAACGCAAGCGCTAAGGAAGCCCTAGAGTTCCTGAAGTCAACCTGAGAGGCTGAGCAGGATTTTCAGGAGCTACTTTTTATCCTCTTCACCTTCGGGTTTATCTGGATTCTGTTCTTCCGAAGTCCCGTTTTTGTAAGGAAGGTAAACAACCTCTATACCCGCCTCTCTCAGAAACTCAAGGCCTCTCTCGTCCGCGTACTTTTTACCGTAAACGACTCTCTTTATTCCAGCATTTATTATCATCTTCGCACACATTATGCACGGCTGGTGAGTTGTGTAGAGAGTGCCCCCAGCAATGCTCACTCCGTGAACGGCAGCCTGAATTATCGCGTTCTGCTCTGCATGGACCGCCCTGCAAAGCTCGTGTCTCTCACCAGAAGGGACGTTTAACTTCTCCCTCAAACACCCTACTTCCTCGCAGTGAGGCAAGCCAGCTGGAGCTCCATTGTAACCAGTAGCAAGTATCCTCTTGTCCTTGACTATCACAGCCCCCACCTTCTGCCTGAGACACGTAGAGCGAGTTGCGACGACTCTCGCAATTTCCATGAAGTATGAGTCGAGGTCGGGCCTGTCCATACAACATTACACCCTGAACAGCTTTCTTCCGTTCTCCATTGCTACCTTTTTCACTTCGTTCTTGTCGAACTTCTCTTCGAGCGCCTTTACTGTTTCGGCAACCGTCAGCATCTCCCAGTCGTTGAAGCCGGTGTCACTGTTGAGGACGAACATTTCGAACCCATACTTCTCAACTATCGAAACTGCCTCATCAACGCTAATCTTACCCGGTTGAACTGTCAAACCGCACCAGTAGCCTTCTTCGAGGATCCTACCAGCAGTTTCGTGAGTTGCGTGGTCTATTACGACTAAACTTTCGCCAATTCCCGACTTCTTGACGACTTCAAGAATTTTCTCCGTAACCTCTACCTTGTTCTTCCTCGGGGTGTGCACTATACAAGGCAGGTCAAGTTTGCTCGCAAGCTTTAGCTGAGCGAACAGAACCTCAACTTCCACGTCGCTCGCAGTTTCAAGACCTATTTCTCCAATCACCCTCGCGTTCTCCTCCACCCAGCCAAGAGCGTCCTCCCATCCGTTACATATGCACCTTGGGTGAACTCCAACTGCCGGAACGATTTCGATGCCCGCCTTCTCCCCCCTCTCAACCTCAAACGTGCTGAGCTTTCTGAACATGTCAACGAGGGTCGAGCTGTGGGAAGGAGTTACGGGATAGTACGCACAGCTTACGGCCTTCTTTATTCCGTTTTCGGCCATCTTCCTGAGTTCGGTAATCCCCTTCCCCTCGGAGTGCATGTGGGTATCAAAACACTCCATGCTTCAATGAACTCAGGAAGTAGTTTAACGTTTGCGTTTATTAGATTCGGGCTAAAAACTAGGAGTCAAAAAGAGTGGCGAAAGTATTATTTTGCGTTATTATTTTATTGAGTACATGAAAGTCGCTTGGGACGCGTCTCACGGAGAGTTCCTGATAAACGACTACTATTACTTCTCCAAGCTCAGGAAGTACGCTGAAGAGGAGGGTATAAAGGTCGACCAAGTGGAGGACTTCGAGAAACTCAAAGACTACGACGTAATCGTGTTCAACTACCCGGAAATCAAATTTTCGAGAAAAGAAGTCGAAAAGATAGTGGAGCTGAGTAACAGCAGAAAGGTTGTGCTGTTAGCTTACTACTCGAACGTCGATGGCGTAGCTGAAAACGTAAACAGGGTTGCAGAAGAGTTCGGACTTAGACTGGAGAACTCGGTTATAGTTGATGAGGAGAACAACATTGGGGATCCAATGTTTCCCGTAGGACTGTGGAAGGGAAAGGAAGTTATAATGCCGTGTTCCGCTCCCGTGAGGGGAGGAGAAGAAATAGTAAAGGGGAAGGACGTTTTTGCCGCAAAAAGTGGAAACGTGGCTGTTTTTGGTACATGCGTGTTCTGGGACAACTACTCGATTGACCTGAAGTCAAACAGGTCGCTTGCTCTTTCGATTCTTAGAGGAGATCTGTGATCCTAAATTTTTTGATACAAAAAATATTATAGTAAACTAAAGTTAACACACCCTCGGCACGGGATCAGCCACTGGGGGTGGTAGAACCTTCCTTGAACCTATCGAAGTTTCGACCACGACTTCCCTGAACTCGGAGGTCGCGTAGCCTACTATTTCGGCGTCTTTCTGTCCTGCTCTCTTTAGTTCTTTAACCACGTCCTCCGCAAGATCCTCAATTACTCCCATCACCACCCTTCCTTCGCAGGCCATGCTCATTGGATCGAGTCCTAAGGCCTCGCAAAAACCCTTAACGTCATCTCTCACAGGCACCCTCTCTTCCTCGACAAGTATTCCAACGCCACTCTTCTCCGCCATTTCGTTCAGCACTCCTGCTATACCTCCCCTCGTCGGGTCCTTCATTGCAGTAATTCCGCCTTTCCCGAGAACATCTTTCAAAAACAACCAGACCGGATACACGTCGGAGCAAATGTCGACCTCAAACCCGAACTCCTCTCTCTCTAACATCACAGCCACTCCATGCTCGGCAATCGTGCCGGAAATTACTATGGCATCTCCATCCCTCAGCCCGCAGTCTCTAACCCACGAGTACGGATACTCCCTATACTCTCTCACGACCTCTATGTTCCTGTTCAGCCACTCGTTCCTGAATCCCACTCCGGAAGTGTTGACGGCTATACCTACGTTCGATTCTACGACCTTCGTGTCTCCCGTGATGACTTTCACACCGACTTTTTCACTCCAGTACTTCATGTCGTCCAGAATTCTTTCGAGAGTTTCAGTTTCAAAGCCGTCCTGAATTATCAGAGACATAGACATAACTCCTGGTTCGGCACCCATGACGGCGAGGTCATTGCATGTTCCGCAGATAGCGAGAGAGCCTATGCTCCCCCCTTTGAAGACCGGAGGAGTTACGACGTAAGAGTCAGTCGTGAGAATTCCCCCAGGAAAGTCAGATCCATCCTCAAGGTCTTCGAGCTTTATCTCTCCAGCACCACCCCTAAACCTTGAGAGAATAAAATTCCTAAGAAAGTCCTGCATGTACTTTCCGCCAGCTCCGTCCTCCTTTCTGACCTTCCTTATTCCAGCCATAAAGCAAGGTGGAGCGCGCAATATTAGACTATTTCCTCCAGAGA
>JAMOMT010000183.1 GCA_027066965.1 Archaeoglobaceae archaeon | reverse complement strand
TTCTAACGTGGAGCTGAGCCCGGGAATAGTCGTGGAAGGACTCGGTATGTTCTCAACGCTCATGAGAGACTTTTCTCTCGTGTCAACTCCTTCCTCCTTCTCTAGGCCGGGAGTTATCGAAGGTCTCAGTGAGTACTTCGCTCCCGACAGGTGGAAGTCAAGGATTGAGCTCGTTCATAGCGAAGAGTGCGAGAGGGACGACAAAAACTCGTACGATCAAGCTCTCGAGCTGTTTGAGGAGTGGTGCGAAAGGTGCGACAGAGTGATCGCAATAGCACCTGAAGACGAAATGATGCTGTACGAGTTCTCCAGAATAGCAGACAAGCACTGTAACTTGGGGTGCAGCTCCAAAGTTGTAAAAGTGTGCTCGGACAAGTGGAAGATTTACAACAGACTGAAGAGCACAGTTAATTTGCCCGAAACATCTCTCAGTCCCTTGAGCGTTGAAAGGCAGCTCGTGAAGCCGAGAACTTCTTGCGGCGGATATGGGATAGGATTTTACGACGGTAACGATGGAAAGGCGAAGAGTGTCATCTATCAGGAGTTCGTGGAGGGTATCAACCTGAGCGTGTCGTTAATCGTTGGAGATAGCGTTGCAGTTCTGAGCGTTAACGAGCAGGTATTGAAAGGGTTCGAGTACTTCGGAGCTGTCGTACCTGCGAGGATCAGCAATAGAGTTAGAAAGGAAGTCGAGGATGTTGCTACGGAAGTCGCAAGTCGCCTTGGCTTAAGGGGTTACTGCGGAGTTGATATTGTTTACTCTGACGTTCCATATGTCGTAGACGTGAACGCGAGGTTCACGACACCATCAGTTGCGTTTCTCGCCGCTTACGGCTTTAACCTAGGAAAAATGCTACTCGAGAACTACGAGAAAGGAAGCGTAGAAATTCCGTGCGCTGAAAGTCAAAGGAGGGTCTGTCTGAAGAAGAGGGGTGATGGAGAGAAAATAGTTTGGTTCGGCGGGGAGTGGATTGCTCTTTCGTACGCTGTCAATACGTTTTAACAACTTTCCCTCTCTCGCTCGGCATAACTCTGATCTTCGCGTCCCTGAAAGAGAGTTCAAACACTCTGCCTTCAAGTACCCTGTCGAGGAGAACAGCTAAGGCTGCGACCTCACTGTGGGGCTGGTTGCCTATAGCGATATTCATGTCTGCTAGTTCGTAGACTTCGGCCGGTACTTTTTCGGCACCAACCACTACGAGCACTCTCTCAGCCCTTTTAATCTCCTCCACCTTCTCCGTCAAAGGAATTCCGTACATCGTGAGGTGAACTTTCAGACCGTCGAAGTCCTTCAGCAGCTTCTTCCACCTGCCTCTTTCGATAAAGAACTCGCAAACGCCGTTATCTCTACCCCACCTCTCACAAACGTCTCTAACACTCTCGAAAACTTTCTCGTCCTCGCAGTCAAAGTAAATACCGCACGCACCGAAGGCTCTCGCAGTTAAAGCTACGTGCGTTGAAATTCTCTTGTCCCTCTCAGGCCTGTGCCCAATCCTAAGAACGTAAACTTCAGGTGTCTTCAAAGTCTTCACCTTCCATTTTAGAATTTATCAAGAAGCGTCGAGGAGTAAAGCTGCCCAACACTAATCCCGTTGTCTCCAGCAGCTGTAAGCTCGTTAACGTAGAACTCGATTCCCCCTTCCTTAACGATCCTTTCGACTTCGGGAGTTATGATACTGTTGTATGCTACTCCACCGCTCATAACAACGCAGGAGTCCATTTCCTCCGCAAACTCTACGGCGTAGCAACCGACCTTCCTCGCGAGGTACAGAGAAAGAGCCAAAGCGAGGTCACCCCTCCTCACTTTCTTCATAAGTTCAAACGCTCTTGCCAGAACTTCGGTTACAGGAATGACTTTAACCCTTCCATCCCTCTGGGTGCTGTCTGAGAAGGGAGAACTGTAAACAGACGGCTCTACCACCGATTCGCCACCACACACCAAACTCTCAAGAATTTTCTCGGCTCTCTCCAAATCGCCACAGCTCGCAAGAGTTTCGAGCTTCATAGCTCCCTCTCCCTCGTACGTCCTCTCGTAACAAACTCCAAGCATGGTGGAGCACGCATCGAGGTACCTCCCCGCAGAAGAGGCGTAAGCAACGTTTATTCCACTGTCAACCTGAGAAACTATCGCCTCCGGAAAGACTCCCTCCCACCTCATAGACTGGACATCTACTCCAGCGGAGTGGAGGATCGCACATAGAATTCTTCCCGGTCTTAAAGTGGCAGCATCTCCCCCCGGCAGGGGTATGTACTCCATCCTACCAAATCTCCTGAACTCCCCGTTTTCCATGTCTATCCACAGAAGTTCGCAACCCCACGTGTTTCCGTCGAAGCCATACCCTGCACCGTCGACTGCTATCGCAACGGCCCTCTTCAGCCCCCTCTCAGCCATCACTGACATCGCATGAGCGAAGTGGTGCTGGACTCTAACGAGTTCAACTCCATTCTCCTCAGCGTACCTTTCAGCAAACCTGCTCGTGTTGTAGAGGGGGTGCATGTCGCAGAAAACTACCTCCGGTTTAAGCTGCGTGAAACTTATCCAGAACTCGAACGCTTTTTCGAAGAACTCTCTGTAAGTTCTGAAGTTCGACGTGTTACCGATGTACTGAGACTGAATGATGAAGGAGTCTCTAAGCACTGCCAAAGAATTGTAGAGTTCTGCCCCTGTAGCAACGGCCTGGATTTTCGAGTTGATGGGTATTCTGTCAGGTATGTAGCCTCTTGACTTCCTCACTATCATCTTTCTACCTCCAACGATTTTGACCACAGAGTCGTCAGTTCTGTTGACTATCTTGAGGTCATGCTCAAGTATAGCTTCAACCCCGAGTCTGTCAACGTCGCTGTTAATAAACATCGGCTCCCCGGGCATGTTTGCAGATGTCATGACAAGGGAATCACACTCGAGAAAGGAAAACAGGACGTAATGTAGTGGTGTGTACGGCAGCATTATCCCGACCGTGTTAAGGCCGGGAGCTACGCTATCAGCAAGCTTACCCCTCGACTTCACGACGAGGATCGGTCTGACGTAACTCTCCAGAAGTTTTTTCTCGTCTTCACCCACAAAAGCGATTCTCTCTGCAACATCGGGACTCCTAACCATCACGGCAAACGGCTGCTGAGGTCTTTTGAGTAAGTTTCTGAGGCCCCTCACAACCTCATCTCTGTCAGCCCTACATGCGATGTGATAACCACCTATACCTTTTATCGCGACTATCTTTCCGGAGTCGAGCAGTTCGGCAGTTTTGACTATTGCGTCAAGTTCGTCCCTCTCGTAAACCCACTTCCCTTTTCTGGTTCTTCTGACCCTCAACCAGTATCTCGGTCCGCAGGCCGGACAAGCTATTGACTGAGCGTAGTACCTCCTATCCTCGACGCGCTCGTACTCTTTTCTGCACTCGAAACACATTGGAAATTCGGCAAAACTCGTGTTTTCCCTGTCGTAAGGCAGCCTTTCCACAACGGTAAACCTCGCCCCACAGTTCGTGCATGAAGTGAATGGATAAAGGTACCTTCTATCAGTGGGATCGAACAACTCTTCCACACACTTCCTGCAAACTGCCACGTCAGGCGGAGGTAAAGAGAGGTCTCCAGATTTTCCCCCGCTCCTCACGATTTCAAACTCTTCTGGCAGTTCGATTTCTCCGTCTGTAGTTTCACAGACCTCCGCAACTCTAATGCTGACTATACGGGAAATGGGAGGTCTTTCGTTCTCAAGTCTCTTAAGGAAGGTCTCCAGTTCATCACCGTCAGCCTCAACTACAACCTCCACGCTACCGCTGCCCGTGTTCCTGACCCATCCTCTTAGGCCCATACTATTTGCAAGCCTGTAAACGAAAGGACGAAATCCGACTCCTTGAACGGTTCCCCTGACAATTATCCTGAAAACGCGTTTCACCTACGTGAGTTGAAACGGAGGGTGATAAACCTTACTTCCAGCTATACTAGATAAACCCTCGTCTAGTAGTATCTATCAAAGTCATCATAATTTTGATAACAATAATAAGAGTTAAAGTGTTACTTGATGCTACGAAATTTGTAAAAATTACACAACAAATTCAGGAAAAGTTTAAATAATATATTCAATAGACCAATTGTTAAATTCCAATGAAACGACAGGAGGTGCGTGGAGTGAAATTCAGCAGAAGAGGGTTTTTGAAGACTGTGGCAGCCATGGGTGCTGCTGCGTTTCTCGACACGTATGGCGTGGAGCTTGCAGAGGCAATAAACGAGGTTAAAGATTACTGGCACATTTGTTGGCTCAACGGCTCTGCGTGCACAGGCTGCACGATCTCCTTCGCCCAGTCAGTAAATCCAGGACTAATAGAAATTTTTACAAGTATACTCGTAGGTAATTCTGGACTACCAATAGTTCTCCCCGATTACATGGAAACACTCCAGCCAGCCTCAGGAACTCTCGCTGAAGACCTGATAAACAGGTGGAAAAAAGGTAGCGAAGGAAGGAGAATTCTGATAGTCGAAGGTGCCGTTTCGAGAAAAGACGGTTACTGTATGATACATGGGAAGAACTTCTACGAACATTTGCTCGATGTAGTTCCCTATGCAGATCACGTAATTGCCTTCGGTGCGTGTGCGTGTTTTGGTGGAGTTCCGTCTGCAAAACCGAACCCCTCAGACGTTTGTGGGGTGATGGAGTTCCTGAAGGAGAAAGGAATAAACAAACCAGTCATAAACATCCCGTGTTGTCCCGGCAACCCGGATCACCTCGTAATAACTCTCGCTGCCGTAATGCTTGGTGAGAAGATAGAACTCGACAGGTACAACAGACCAAAGGTATTCTTTGGAAAGCTCATGCACGACGAACTTTGTCCGTACAGACCCTACTACGACAGAGGTATCTTTGCCGAGAAGCCTGGAGACGAGGGATGCCGCTACAAGATTGGCTGCAAGGGGCCGATGACTCATACGGACTGTGCACTCAGGAAGTGGAATGGACACGTCAGCTACTGTGTCGAGGTTGGAGCTCCCTGCATAGGTTGTGCGGAGCCCGGCTTCCCTGATGCCTTCGAACCCTTCTACAAGCCAGTTGCGGAGCTACCTTCGGTGCTTGGATTTGGACCTGAAAAGATAGGAGAGGGAATATTGGCAGCCACAGCTGCGGGTATAGCGATCCACGCCGTGAGACATGTAGCGAGTAAGAGTGGAGAAGAGAAAGAGGAGAAGAAGTGAGGTGATTTGAAATGACAACAGTTGTCGTCGACCCTATAACGAGGATTGAGGGTCATCTCAGAGTGGAGATGGATTTAACGGAGGAGAAAACTTCCAAAGGCTCGTTCAGCTTCGTCAAAACTGCGAGGTGCTGCGGCGAGCTTTTCAGGGGGTTCGAGATATTTTTAAAGGGTAGAGA
>JAMOMT010000182.1 GCA_027066965.1 Archaeoglobaceae archaeon | reverse complement strand
GCTCCCACTTTGGCTAACGTTTTATTACCTATCGTGGAAAGGGGGTCATGAAAATTACTCCACAGTGTCCGGCCTGCCTGATAAATAGGGCGTACATGGAAGCTGAAATGGCGACTTCGGATAAGAAGCTCATCTATAAAGCAGTGGCGGCAGCCCTCGAAGTCCTTGCAAGACGCTTCCCTGAGGGCGGGATAAACGCGATAATAGCCACTGAGATGCACAGGAAGGTGTATTCCATTCTTGGCTGTGAGGATCCATACAAGGAGGTTAAGAGAAAGGCCAACGAGCTTGTGATGGGTCACTTGAAGGATGTGAAGGAAATAATCGAGAAAAGCGAGGACAAGTTTAAGGCAGCTGTCATCACCTCGATTATAGGGAACACCTTCGACTACGGCGTCATGGGTCACGAGGTTAGGGAAGATTTCATGGACTTCTTCAAGGAGATGTTTGCGAAAGGATTGAAAATAGACGACACTAACGAGATAAGGGAGCTGTGCAGAGGAAAGGTTGTTTACCTGACTGATAACGCTGGAGAGATAGTCCTCGACACTCTGCTGATGAAGGAAATAAAGAAGTCGTGCGAGAGGCTAACTCTCGTCGTTAGAGGGAGGCCGATACTAAGTGATGCAACTGTGGAGGACGCGAAGCTCTGTGGGGCTGACAGAATTGCGGACGAGCTCCTCACAAACGGCAAGGGGGCTATAGGCATAATCCCGGAGGAACTGCCCGAGATAACGAGGTGCAGGATAGAAGAGTCAGATATCATCGTTGCAAAGGGGATGGCGAACTACGAGTGTCTCTCCGATTCCGACTATGAAAACGTGGCTTTCCTGTTGACAGCTAAGTGCAGACCGGTTGCAGAGGACATAGGAGTGAGTGTAGGGGACATGGTTGCTATGCTAAGAGCATAATTGCCTGGCAGGCAAAGCAAAAAAGCAAAAGGTAAATTCAGCGGGCGGCAGATGAAAACATGGAATTTGTAGAATTTGAGAGTAACAGGGAGAGGGCTTTAATCGAGCTTTTTGGAGCTCTTGAAGGTAGGTACGGTCCTAACTACGAGTGCAAGTACTATCCCTGCCACTTCGAGGGGCAGGACTGCTCCTTCTGCTTCTGTCCGTTTTATCCCTGTTTCATATACGAGCTTGGGTACGTGAAAAAAACGACGAAGGGGTACGTGTGGAACTGCAAGGACTGCCACTGGATACACAGAAAGGAAGTCGTTGAGGAAGTTTTAGCGGAGCTGAGCGGATATCCGAGGCAGCAGCTCGTTGAGGGAGACTGGCTCTTCTTCAACCGCATAGTACAGCGGTTGTACTATGGCAGGGAAGTTGGAGAAGTGATTGGTAAAGCTTACAGCCTTATGGGATGCCTTGAAGGTAGAGAGTGCGAGGAGAGCGAACTCAAGTTTCTTGCCGTGAGGCTCGAGAACTTCGAGATAGCTGACGTCGAGGAAGTTTCGAGTCAGGGGAGGCTGAAGGAGTTGATTCAGGAGGAAGTAATCCTCATACCTCTGCTTGAGGACGGCTACCTTTACGGTTTCGAACTTGAACCTGAACAAGAGCAGGAGTTCTCGGTGAGAGGTTTGAAGTGCAAACTTTGAGAACATGTTCGCAAAAATACGTATTTTTTCGTGAGTCGATTAGGAGGTATGGAGGTAAGACTACTCCAGCAGAAGGACGGTAGTTACGCCTTCACAGCAGATGTCTCCCTGTTGACCGCAGAAAAGCTCAGGAAGATAGCTGACGCTGTGGAGAAGTACGCAAGTTACGTCAAGTTCACGGAATCGCAGAGAATGCTCGTTTTCGGAATAAAGCCGGAGGACGCCGAGAAGTTCTGCGAAGAGGCGGGAGTAAAGCCCGCTCCGGGGGCTGGCGTTAAGAGTGTCAAGTGGTGCCCTCCAGAATGCGTTTTCAGCCTGCAGGATTCTAGGGCCATGGCGGAGAGACTGGAGAAGCTCAAGGGCATTAAACTGCCGGCGAACATGAAGATAGCTGTCAGTGGCTGTCCGAACTCGTGCACAGAAACTCAGGTCAGGGACATCGGTCTTATGGGAAAGAAGGACGGTTTCACGCTCTACATCGGAGGGTGCGTGGGCAAGAACCCCAGGATTGGCAGGGTTTTGAAGGACAGGCTTAGCATGGACGAGGCTGAGGAGCTCGTGATGAGGGTTATCGAGCTTTACAGGGAGAAGGCTGAGGAGGGAGAAAGGCTCGGGAAGTTCATAGAGAGGATTGGATGGGAGAACTTTTTGAGGGAACTCGGGCTTTAATTCTTTTAATGAGATATCAGGCAGACTCCCACATAATCTTCGCGAGCTCCTTGTTTATCGCCGTCAGGTTGCCCGAAACACCGCTTATGGCTACGAATCTCTCTCCGCTCTTTCCGCTTATCTTCCCAACGTAAACGGGGTAGCAAACTTCTTTTGCTTCCTCCACTTCAACTCCAACAGCGTTCGCTGATATGCCGTAGCTCGCAAACGCCATGTAATTCCTCATCGAGTTCAGGGTCTTGAGCCTACTTACGATGTCCTCGACCTCGTAGTTCTTCTTCAGAGCCGGAACTTCGATCTCCTCGACTTCGGGGAAGTAGGAGAAGGACATTCCCGTCCACTGAGCTTGAACGAGATCGTAAACGTTTATGACCTCGGAAACGTTGAGCTGCTTGTTCGCGAACCTCTCCTGCTCGAACATTTTGACCTTGACTATCGCGCATGGCAACCAGACGAGCTTCACTCCTTCCAGCTTCTCCCGTCTTATAATGCCCTTCCTCAGACCCTCTAAAGACTTCCTTGCCTTTCCTTCATCTACCCTGAGCTTCACTGCCAGCATTGTTCATCGAACAAAGCACTTGCATAAAAATATTTCAGTTGTTTTGCGTGGTGGTTGAAAATATAATAATACACTATCATAACATGCCGAAGTCACAAGATAGCTTTGGCACCCAGAATAGTGTAGCAGTGCGGGGGGAGGGATTTGAACCCTCGGACCCCTACGGGACTGGCCCCTCAAGCCAGCGCCTTTTCCTGACTCGGCAACCCCCGCCTTACCTCTAACTTTGGTTTGGTAGAACTGAGATTTAAATCTTTTTTGCTTACCAGTCCGCTTTTACCGGCCCTTCGAATTCATAATTAGTAATTCTGTAGGCCCGTTAAGCCGCAGAGCCTCACTTCTCAGCCCTGCCGGTTCTCCGGGCCGCGTATTAATTTATGGCTGGAAGGTTTTAAGTTGTTTCGTTTGGCTGTTTAGATAGCCGTTTAGAATACTAAAGTTCTTGGCCGAGTCGAATCCAGTACTGACTGACATCCAGTATTGACTGACCCAAACCACCGAGAATCTTTTTAACTACCTCGCTTTACGCCGAGGAGTGGAGGCAAATCTGCTTACATCAACAATTCAGGAGACGCTTAGGATTCTCAGAATAGTTCTTCCCGCTGTGTTTTTCGGCCTTCTCGCCTCCAAGTACGTTTACTCCATTCCTCAGTTCCGGAAGCTTGTTTTCTATATATCCTCCCGGCTGAAAATGAAGAGCAGTGTTGCCGTAGCGGCTTTCCTTATACATCCAGTGGCTGCTTACACGATCCTCTCGGAGCTCGTGAGAAATAGCGTTATAGACGAGAGAGAAGCAATAATAGCGACCCTTGTCGGAACTTTTCCGAGAACTCTGAGGCTCTGCGTCCTATTTCTAATACCGGTTGCCGTACCAGCTCTTGGAATCTGGGGCATTTATTACATCCTCTTGATACTCCTCACGAGGGGAGTTATTTCCCTCGTCGGACTAGCTATTGCAAGGAGGACTCTGGATAGAGACACTGTCGAGCCTGTGGAGGTTCCTGAGATAACACTTAAAGACACGATAAAGAGATTCGTGAGAATAGCTTTGACTCTCTCCGTGACTGTCTTTGCAGTCATGCTCATGTTCAATGCTGGGATCATGGACTACCTGAACGCCAGATTAGGCCCCGTTCTATCATCTCTTGGCCTTCCTGCTTCATCTTTACTCATAGTGGCTACTGGCTTTCCGAGTATGCTCGCTGCAATAGCTACTGCCGGCTCTCTTCTCGCTAAAGGAGCGATAGTGGGAAAGGCTCTCCTTATATCCCTATTCTTGGCATCGGTTGCACACTCCGTCGTTGAAGTTTCAAGGAACACCTTTCCGGTTGCCGCCTCCATAATGGGTAGAACTCTCGGCATGAAGGTCGCTCTCTGCATACTCCTCAGCAGGATAGCTGCCAATCTGATAGCTCTCACAATTCTGCTCGTCTAACGGAAGTTATTAAATAGCTTTCAACGAGTCTGTTAGCGATGGAGCTGATCAGAGAGATTACGTCCGAACTCAGGAGCTCTTACATTGACTACGCGATGAGCGTCATAGTTGGAAGAGCTCTGCCCGACGTCAAAGACGGCCTGAAACCTGTTCAGAGGAGAATTCTCTACGCGATGTACGAGATGGGACTATTCTCGAACAGGCCTTACAGGAAGTGTGCGAGGATAGTTGGAGACGTGCTCGGTAAGTACCACCCGCACGGAGACGCTGCTGTTTACGATGCACTTGTCAGGATGGCTCAGGACTTCGTGATGAGGTATCCTCTGATTGACGGTCAGGGTAACTTTGGCTCGATAGACGGCGACTCCCCCGCTGCCATGCGTTACACCGAGGCGAGGTTATCCAAGATAGCCGAAGAAATGCTCGCGGACATAGACAAGGATACTGTTGACTTCACTCCGAACTTCGACGCAACCCTCAAGGAGCCCGTCGTTCTTCCGGCGAAGCTTCCAAACCTGCTCGTCAACGGGAGCAGCGGTATAGCCGTTGGAATGGCCACCAACATCCCTCCACACAACCTGAGGGAAGTTTGTCGGGCAATTATAGCATACATAAAGAATCCCGACATAAGCATTGAGGAGCTGATGAGGTACGTCAAAGGTCCGGACTTTCCGACTGGGGGAGTAATAACTGGCGTTGACGGGATAAAGGAGGCCTACACGACCGGAAAGGGAAAGATAGTGGTAAGAGGGAAGGTCGAGTTCGAGGGCAGGAACATCATCATAAGGGAAATACCCTACATGGTCAACAAAGCAAGATTGGTGGAGAAGATAGCCGAGCTCATCTCTGAGGGGAAGCTGAGTGCGAGAACAGTCAGAGACGAGTCGGACAGGGAGGGAATAAGGATAGTCGTCGAGGTGAGAGAAGACCCGAACACTGCCTTAAACAAGCTCTACGCCTACACGAACCTCCAGACAACTTTTGGAATAATAATGCTCGCACTCGTCGATGGAGAGCCGAAGATTCTGAACCTTAGGGAAATGATAGAGTGCTACGTCGAGCACAGGAGAGAAGTGGTGAAGAGAAGAACTGCCTTCGAACTCAGGAGGGCTGAGGAGAGGCTGCACATCGTCGAGGGGTTGAAGAAGGCAGTTGAGAACATAGATGAGGTCATAGCCCTGATAAAGGCGTCCTCCTCTCCATCCGAGGCGAAGGAAGCTCTGATGAAGAATTACGACATGAGCGAGAAGCAGGCAGAAGCAGTTCTGCAAACGAGGTTGCAGAAACTGACTGCTCTGGAGATAGAGGCTCTGATGAAGGAATACGAGGAACTAAGAAGAAAGATAGAGGAGTACAAGGAGATTCTCGCGTCTGCCGAGAAGATAGACGCGATTATTGTTAAGGAACTTGAGGAGGTAATGGAGAAGTACGGGGACGACAGGAAGACGGAGATACAGAGAGAGGGGGCTGAGATAAGTGCTGAAGAGCTTATAAGCGAGGAGGAGTGCGTCCTTGTATTTACCAGGGGAGGGTACGTGAAGAGGATGCCCCTGGCATTCAAGCTCCAGAAGAGGGGTGGAGTCGGAATAATCGGAGTCCAGCTGAAGAACGACGAGCCTATTAGTATAATCAAGTGCAGCTCGAAGGACAGGATTCTGATATTCAGCAGGGAGAAGGCTTACTGGGTCAACGCATACGAGATTCCGGAGATGGACAGATACGCAAGGGGAGTAAAGCTCTCGACTCTCGTTTCCTGCGATGATGTCGTTTCTGCAGTGCCTCTAAAGGACTTCAACGATAGCAAACTGATAATAGCAACTGAGGATGGATGCGTCAAGATTACTCCCGCTAAAGAGTTCGAGAACGCAAAGAGAGCCGGGATAGTCGCTTCTTCAGGCAAGATAGCTTTCGTCTGCGTTGCTGAGGGTAAGGAGGTCCTAATTTCGACGAGGAAAGGTTACACTGTGAGGTTTGACCTTAGAGAGATTCCGGAGCTCGGTAGAACTGCGAAGGGGGTTAAGGGAATAAGGTTGAAGGAGGGCGACTCCGTTTCCTGGGTCAGCTGCAGGGAAGGAGGGTACCTGCTAACAGTCTCGAAGGACGGTCACGCGAGGAGAACTCCCGTGAGCGAATATCGAAAGGTTTCGAGGGGTAGCACGGGAGTCATAAACTACAAGGGAGAGGTCGTGATGGCTGAAGTAGTGGAAGGAATAGAGAAAGTCTTAGTTATGAGTGTTGACGGCTACATGCTGAGAACGGATGTTTCGGACATACCGGTTCAGGGGAGAAACGCGAAGGGCGTGATACTCTGCAAGAAGGAAGTTGCGTGCTGCACGGTGGAGTGAGCATGTCGGGAAACGTTGTACTGGAAAAGGGAGAGGTCGTAAGAGGGAAGCTGATAAGGGCTTGCGTTGGTGGAGAGGCCATTGTAAAGATATACGAACACGCCGTTGAGAAGACAAGGAAAGTCAAGAGGTACAGGGTAAAGGAACTCGACGAGCTGCTGAGGAAGAGGAGAACAAGGAGTGAAGTGAGACTGATGCACTTGGCAAGAAAGCAGGGAGTAGCAACACCTTTGATTCTGGATGTCGAGGGAGATACAATAGTCATGGAGAGGATAGTTGGAAAGCCCGTTAGAGACTGCATGAGCGAAGAAATTTGCAGGGAGATTGGCAGGAGCGTAGCAAAGATGCATAACGCCGGGATAGTGCATGGAGATGTTACACCCATGAACATGATTCTGAGCAACGGTAGAATATACTTCGTCGACTTCGGCCTCGCCTTTGCCGATAACGACGTCGAGCCGAAAGGAGTTGACGTTCACGTGTTCTTTGAATCTCTGAAAGCTTACTTCGAGGACTGGGAGAGATTGAAAAAGGCGTTCGTAGAAGGATATCTCGAAGTCGGCAGCAGGGAAGTTATAGAGAGGGCTGAAGAAATCGCTGAGAGGGGTAGGTACGTCAAGAGGGTCTCTCAGGCCTAATCTTATAGGCTATCTCGTCGTTTAGCCCGTTTCTATCTCGATCTCAAGTACGTAGAAGTCTGCGTAGATCTTTTTCACTCTCTTCCCTATTTCGTTCCTTATCCTCTCAACAACTCTCCCTGATGGCATTCCGAGCTTTGTGAATATGCAGCTCATCAGGAGGGAGCTGTTCGAGAAGAAGTGGCTTGCCATACCTCTACTCATGTATATCCTCAGGTTTTCCTCGCCCATCATTCTGGCGTATCCCCTCTCCCTCAGCCAATCCTCGAACTCGTCTGCAGTTATCCTGAGCTTTCTAATTCCTACTTCATCAACTGTTCCGGCTTTCTCTGAATCTTCAGAGTTTCCGCTCATTGGCTGGATGGAGGCAAAAGGGTATATAACTGGTTCTCCCAAAACACTATCTATGAAAAAGATACTTGTGTGTCCGGTTTGCAAGTCAACAGACATAACCCTCGACACAGGTGGAATTACGGGAAAGTACATGTGCAAGAACTGTGGATACATAGGCTCAGTTGTTCTCGAGCTCACCGAGGGTGAGTATAGAGAGCTCGTAGAAGGAAAGAAGCTTGAGAGAGAAGCGGAGAAGAAGGAGAGGTAAATCAGAGAAAAATCAGAAATCTTTCTTAAGAACTTCGGCTATGAGGTCGGAGACGCTCACCCTGCTCACGGGGCTTGGAACTGTGTCTGTCCCATATATCTCTTCCACTCCGACCTCGTATATCTTTCTCAGAGCTTCCGTCTTTGCGAGGACGTGGGTTGAGAAAACGTAAACTCTCCTACAACCAGCTCTCTTGAGAACTCTAACAGCCTGAACAACCGTTGAGCCAGCGGAAATTAGGTCGTCAACGAGAAAAACGTCCTTTCCCTCTATGTTTGGAGGTCTTGAGGCTATAACGACGTTTTCAGCGTCAACTCTTATCTTATTCAGATAAAAGCACTCGGCATCAATCTCTTTTGCGAACTTGGTGGCCCACCTCATACCCTCCTCGTCTGGGGAGACCACAACTGCGTCTTTGGTATCCAATTCTTTCGCCTTCTCCGCAAGCTTCCTCATTGCAGTGATATTCCTTATCTTGTCTATCTTTTCTAACATCTCTTCGAGGTGATAATCCACGGTGTAAATTCTGTCGAACACGGAAAAGAACCTGAAAAGAGTTTTTGCGGGAAAAGCCTCTCCCTTTATGAATCTCCTCCTTGAGTAAGGCATGTAAGGAAAGACTGCATAAACTCTGTCAGTGCCATACTCCTTTAGTGTCTCGGCTATGAGAACGGACTCGACAATCATCTCGTCCGGGTTGAAGGCGAGACTGTTCACGACTATGGCCCTTTCGTCGAACTGAGATATTCTGATGTACTTCTCCCCGCTCGGGAGTTTTTCGAGCTGGACGTAACCGAGGTCAAAACCAGTGAGTCTGCTGAGTTTTACACCAAGCAATCCCTGAGAACCCGGAACGATTAGCATCATTTCTACTTTATTTCTCAAAATTTAAACTTTCGGGTTCTTGGTTTTGGATTTAAACTCTCCGCTTTGGTTGGTTTGATTGAAAATACGGAAGATGTTATGCTCCATTCTTTCGTTCTCCCAGTGACGAGTTCGACAGCTTGTCTCGCAAGTCTTTCCATGTCTCTTCCAGCTCTTCCGAGAACTGTATTGGGGCAGTCGGTGGAGACATAAACGTAGTACTCCTCCCCGTCAACCTCTATGCTTGCCCCCTCATCTCTCCTGTTTTTACTGACGAGGAAGGGGAAAACCTTACAGGATAGGGGCTTCCTCTCTCCTTGGAGGGAGCAGAGCTTTCCAATCTGGAAAGGACACCTGCCGTTGACTTTCCTGAGGTAGTACCTTCCAGCTCTCTCCTCCACGAACCTTGAGAGCCCGAGCTCCCTGAACTTCAGGTATTCGTAGAACGTGAGCCTTGGCTTGAACTTCAAACAGCACGTACCGCAGGCGGAGCAGTGCCAGGAGGACACCCTCCTCCACGGCACGTACATATCTCAACTTAAAGCAAAGAGACTATAACCTTAACTGCCCTCCTCGCTGCAAAATCTCCTAAGTATCCGGAGACGAAGGCTAAGGCTCCGAGGACCACAACTCCAACTGCGGACAGTTTAACTATCCCGAGGAGTGCAACAGCTGCCCAGTTTATCGCTATGCAGGCCAAGTTTCCAACTCCACCGTTGAAGAATTCAGTCAGCACTCCGAGCACAAGGAATGAGATGAAACCAACAACGCTGAACCAGTAGGGTGTTATGACACCATACCATGGACTGACGAAGAGGCAGAAGGACACGGCAAAAACGGCCGTTGCAATCCCATACCCCTTTCCGCAAGCTCTGTATGCGAGAACGACCCAGAAGACAATCAGAAATCCTCCGAGCACGGCTATATTCTTAAAGGGAGCGTTGAACGGAAATATGGATTCAAGGATTGGCTTTAGCTTTAAGTAAGTCATTAGTGTGAAGATAATATATGCACATATGACTGACACTAGCACCTTCTCTATTTGGCCCGAGACAAACTCACCAGAAACACCTTCTGCATACTTCATGCTTTCTCATCCCCGAAACGAACTTTAGATGCCTTTTGAGCATCGTGTCATAATCGACCCTCGCATCTCCAACCGGGTCGTCGCTCAGGTAAACACAGGAGCACTGCATGCACTCCCACGTCACGAACATCGTGTAGAGGACTATCCTGCAGGGTTTGAAATGCTTTGTCGGAAGGTAAACTTTCTTTCCCCCGACCTTCTTCACCTTCTTGAATAGCTCTTTCTCCTCCTTGCTCGAGATGTACTCCACCGAAGGATCTACCTTGTAAACATTGAAGAGCCTGTGCAAAACCACACCGTCAACACCCATGTCCACGAAAGTCTTTACAAGCTCCGGTATCTCTTCGTAGTTATCTCTAAAGATGGTTACGTCGGTAAAAACCACAGGCTTTTCCGCTTTTTTCTCCTTTTTTTCTTCTATCAGTCTTTCGAGGTTGCTGAAGGCTTTTTCCCTTCCCTCGAATGTGTAGATACCGAAAGATATCTCGTCAAGTCCACTCTCGAATATCTCGTCGATGTGCCTGTTAACGAGGTAGCCGTTAGTCCCCATGCTCGCCTTGACGTTTAAGCTTTTAACGTGCCTGACCATTTCGAAAAGCTTTGGATGAAGCAGAGGCTCTCCCCAGCCGTGCAGGCAGACCTCCTTGAAGCTCTTTAGAGGGAGTTTTTTGAACTCCTCTACGTCTATGTAGCCTACTGGCCTTTCAAGGAACCTTCTCATGCACGGTTTGCAGTTGAGAAAGCAGTCGTTCGTTGACTCGACCTGGAGTATCTCTGGTCTTATCAGCCTCGACAGCAAAGCAGCTCACCCGTATTTGGTTCATCGGTTCACTCACAGCACCAAAAAGAGAGAAAATTAAAAAATTACCTGCGAATGAGGCTGGCAAGCTTCCCAGCTACGCTTCCCTTGAAGCAGAGAAGTGCAGCTCCAACAACACCAATCAATCCCATAGCGTGGCTGAGCATGTACGCCTGAAACGCACTAACGGCTACTACCTGGTGCAGAGCAGTCACAGATGCCGGTGCACACATTTCCGATCCCTCCAATTATACCTTCGCGGACCAGAGTATTTATAATTTTGCCTCTTTCGGCTGATTGTGCGTAAAGTTTATTAAATATTCCCTGAAAGGGTATATGGAGGTGATAAGAGAATGTGCACACCCGTATACGTTACGGTTAAAGCAGCCTCAACGATGGCACCGATTGTGAGTTATCTCGTTGGAGCGGCTGTGCTCGGAATTGGCTCAGTCCTCTGCTTCGTTAAGGCAGTCATGTCGAGAGGCACACCGAGCTAACTTTTCTTTTTAATTTTCTGGGTTCTCTGTCTTTTGTCACTTGGTCAACTAATAGCTCTTGACAGCCTTCAAAAGCTCGTCCCACACTTTGAGGTAGTCTGAGTCTGTGTTCTGAAAATAGTTTTCCTTCACGTCTACTCCAAGCTCTTCTGGCCTCTTTTCCGGTACAAATGTATCAACTTCAATTCTCTCAACTATCTTCCTATAGCCCGTGTCCGGAAATGCCAAACAAACGACTCTGTTGAATTTGTCTGAGTTTCTTTCAAACCACCTTCTAGCGACCTCTGCAAGTTTTTTCCAAACCTTAAATGCTATCTCATCACTCCACTTGTACCCGTACTTCTCTATCCAGGGGAAGAAGGGAGCATCGTAAACGAGGTTTATCTCCTTTCCTTTTCTCTTCCACCTGAAGTTCCAGAACTCTCTTGGCTCTAAAGCGAGCGGCTCTGAAACCGAAACGAGGTAAACATCGCAATCTTTTTCGAACTCCAGAAGCTTTCTATGGAATTCGTCTCTTGGCGGGTCGTAGGGCTTCTTTGGTGTGCACGGAACGAACAAGAGAACTTCAGCTTTTCTTGCAATGTGCTCGTTCTTTATAAACTCCAGCCACTCTCTCACTATCCGATTTTCCTCTATCGCCCTGAGCACGTCCGAGGGAGAGGGGAAAAAGAGCTCGGGGTTTAGCTGAGGATTGAGCTCTCTTGCATCTTCAAGTGTTATCATCTCCCTCACTCTCCTATAACATTGTCAATTTTTTCAGCAAGCTCTTCAACGCTTTTACCTCTGACTATCTTTGAGGGAACTTCGATCATCAGGTTTACTTCCTCGTAGGGTGAGAAGCACCTGTGATCCGTTCTCACTCCCACAATCTTCTTTCCCTTTGCGTAAGCGTACCCGAGCTCGAACGTTACTCCGCTGTCAACCTCCATCCCATCGAGCACAGCAACGACTATGTCGCTCTCGTTGAGAGCTTTCAAGTCCTCCTTGAAAAGTTTTCTTTTGATGTCATTATCTGAGGAATCGAGAACTCCAAGCTCCTGAGCGAGAAAAACTTCGTATCCTTTCTTTCTGAGCTCTCCAGCGAGCTTCGAATTGAACTCTCTCTCAGCGAGACTGAATATCGGTGCGGCAAGGAAGATTTTCATAATCCTCGATACTCCTCAGAATAATAAGAAGTTGTCGAGGTACAAGATGCAAACCTTACTAAAATTAACTAAAATTAAGAAAAAATTATTTAAGTTTAGAACTCATTCTCGGACTCGCTCTCCTCGCTGCCACCTTCTTCTCCTTCCTTGCCGCTCTCGATGCCCTTTGCAGCAATGACGTCGTCGATCCTGAGTATCATGATTGCAACTTCGGTAGCACTGCTAATCGCCTGCTTCTTGACCCTCAGCGGCTCGAGCACTCCAAGCTCCTTCATGTTCTCTATCTTGCCGCTGAACACATTGACTCCAGCGTACTTCTCGCCGTTCTCGTGGGCCTTCCTGAGCTCGACGAGGATGTCAATCGGGTCGAGTCCGGCGTTCTCTGCGAGGCTCCTCGGTATGATCTCGAGAGCGTTCGCAAACGCCTCAGCAGCGAGCTGCTCTCTTCCGCCGAGGGTTGGGGCCCACTGCTTGAGCCTCAGGCTGAGCTCAATCTCCGGAGCACCACCACCGGCAACGACCTTGCCGCTCTCCAAAGCAGTCTTTACGACCTTGATGGAGTCAGTCAGAGACCTCTCGACCTCATCGACTATGTGTTCAGTGCCGCCCCTTATGAGTATCGTAACGGCCTTCGGATTCTTGCAGCCGGTGACAAAGACCATCTTCTCGTCGCCGACTTTCCTCTCCTCGACGAGCTCAGCCTCTCCGAGGTCCTCTGGCTTGATGTCCCTCAGGTCGGTAAGAATCTTCGCCCCAGTAGCCTTGGCGAGCTTCTCGATGTCACTCTGCTTAACTCTTCTCACAGCGAGCACTCCAGCTTTTGCGAGGTAATACTGAGCCAAGTCGTCGATACCCTTCTGGCAGAACACTACGTTCGCTCCAGCGTTTACGAGTGCATCGACCATGTCCTTGATCATCTTCTCCTCCTGCTCTATGAACTTCTGGAGCATCTCTGGGTCAGTTATCCTGATTTCCGCATCGGTTTCAGTCTCCTTGACCTCGAGAGCCGCCTTCAACACTGCAATCTTGGCATTCTCAACTCTTCTTGGCATTCCTGGGTGGACGACTTCCTTGTCGAGGACTATGCCGTCAACGAGCTCTGTGTTCTCAACGCTGCCACCCTGCTTCTTCTCGAGCTTTATTGCGTCGTCGTCAACATAGTACCTGTCTCCTCTCTCCTCGGCAACCTTCCTTACCGCATCTACAACTATTCCGCTGAGGTGCTCGACAGCGTACTCAGCGTGCTTGCCGGTTATAGCGGTCGCAGCTACCTTCTTGAGAGTCTCAGTATCGTTCACATCGATGTCGATCGCAAGCTCGTCAAGAACCTCCATGCATTTCTCACAAGCAAGCCTGTAACCTCTCGCAATTATGCTTGGGTGGATGTCCTGGTCGAGCAGTTCCTCAGCTCTCTTGAGCAGCTCTCCAGCGAGAACGACTGCTGTGGTGGTTCCATCTCCGACCTCATCCTCCTGGGTCTTTGCAACCTCTATTATCATCTTGGCAGCTGGGTGCTCTACGTCCATCTCCTTCAGAATGGTTACACCGTCGTTCGTAATCACGACATCGCCGAGGCTGTCGACGAGCATTTTATCCATGCCCTTAGGACCAAGGGTCGTTCTAACGGCCTCGGCAATAACTCTCGCAGCCATTATGTTCAGCCTCTGCGCATCCCTACCGACAGTCCTCTGGGTCCCCTCCTTAAGTATTAACACCGGGGTTCCCTGCAGAGTTGCCATACTTCCCACCTCCAACCCCTTTTTATTAACTCTCAGTTATTGGTATCTCGTTATCCTCGGATTATTGGTAGATGTGTAGTTCTATATAAGATTTTTGGTCCGAAAGTTGGCTAGAGAACGCGGAACACTTTAATAACTTCTTCAAAACATCAATGACAAAGGTGAAACCATGGCGTTAGAGGCTCTCAAGGACGTCGTGAGAAAGATAGCGAGGTCGAGCACGGTAGACAAAGCCTTAGTTGAAGAGATAGTCAGAGACATCCAGAGAGCTCTACTAAAAGCTGACGTGAATGTCAGGCAGGTTAAGGAGATAAGCGAGGCGATAAAGAAGAGGGCTCTCAGCGAGGACGTTTTGCCAACTTTGAACGTCAAGGAGCACATAATAAGGATAGTTTACGAAGAGCTGATGAGGGGGATTGGAGAAGGCCTGGACATCCCCCTCAAGAAGGCGAAAATAATGCTCGTTGGATTACAGGGGAGCGGTAAAACTACCACTACTGCAAAACTTGCCAAGTACTTCAAGGACAAGGGACTTAAAACGGGAGTTGTAACAGCCGACACCTGGAGACCAGCAGCTTACGACCAGCTCAAGCAACTCGCAGAAAAGTACGGAATAAAGTTCTACGGAGAGAAGGATAGCAAGGATGCTGTAAAGATTGCAGTAAACGGACTAAATGCCCTGAAGGACTGCGACATGGTAATCATAGATACTGCTGGGAGGCATGCGCTTGAAAAGGAGCTAATAGACGAGATGATAGCAATAGCCAAAGCAACTCAGCCAGACTACAAGCTTCTTGTCCTTGACGCAGCAATGGGTCAGCTCGCGAGCAAACAGGCGAGAGCTTTTCATGATGCAATAGGAATAGACGGCATAATAATAACGAAGTTTGACGGAACTGCGAAGGGTGGCGGCGCTCTCTCTGCTGCGAGGGAGATAGGAATCCCAATAGCCTTCATAGGCACTGGAGAGAAAGTTGAAGACTTCGAGCGCTTCGACCCAGCAGGATTCGTGTCAAGGCTGCTCGGAATGGGAGACCTCAAGGCTCTGCTTGAAAAGGTTGAAAGAGTTGTTAAGGAGGAGGACATAGACCCAGAAGCGTTCATGAAGGGTACTTTCACACTCAAAGACATCTACAAGCAGATAGAGGCGATGGGCAAGATGGGGCCGATAAGCAAAATCCTTGACATGCTTCCGTTTGGCTTTGGGATGAAGATGGATGATGAGATGGCTGAGATGACTCAGGAGAAGATGAAGAAGTTCAAGGTCATCATGGACTCGATGACGGAAGAAGAGCTGCTCAACCCGAAGATAATCGATTCTTCCCGCATAAAGAGGATAGCTATAGGTTCTGGCACCTCACCTCAGGAGGTTAGAGAGCTGCTGAGATATTATAAGACGATGAAGAGTGTCATGAAGAAGATGAAGAAGGGTAAGCTCGGAAAGCTACCGATAAAGGGCTTCCCTAAGATGGGGTTTTAATAAGAAGTTTTCAATAATTTAGCCTTTTTTGACGGATCACTTCTCGCAGTACGTTGACTCAACGAAACAAGAAAACTAAAACGAAAAAAGGTGAACACATGAGAATAGCGGGTGTTGACGAGGCTGGTAAAGGCCCTGTTATCGGACCAATGGTCGTTTGCGGGGTGGCTGGAAAAAGAGAAGACTTCAAAAATCTAAAGAAGGTAGGTGTCAAGGACTCCAAAGTTCTTAGCAGGGAGAAGAGAGAAAAACTCTATGGCGAGATAACAAAGCTGTGCGACGTAGAGGTTAGAATAATAGAAGCAAAAGAGCTTAACGAGCTTATTGAGGAGATCACAATAAACGAGGTTTTATACCGGAACTACTCTGAGATTATCTCCGCACTGAAGCCTGAGGTGGCTTACGTCGATAGCTCAGACGTGAACAGTGGGAGGCTTAGCAAAAGACTAACGGAGGAGACGGGGGTTGAGGTTATTGCCATGCACAAGGCCGATTCGAAAAGAGTTGAGGTTGCTGCAGCATCTATTGTTGCCAAGGTCATCAGAGACAGAAGAATAGACGAGATAAAAGAGGAGCTCGGAGAGTTTGGGAGTGGATACGCGAGCGACCCGAGAACTGTTGAATTCCTAAAAAATTACTATAAAGAGAACGGTCGTTTCCCCGAACACGTCAGGCTGAAGTGGAAAACTCTTAAGAGGATAGTCAAAGAGCTCTCTCAGAGGAAGCTTTTTGAGTTTTGATGTTTTTAGCTTATTCCCAGTTTCACTCGTTCGTTAGCAAAGTCCATGGATGTATAACTATTAACTTTTCATTACCCTTCTCGAAGGTCTCGCTTTAATCTCACGTTAATAAACTACTAAGTCTTTGCATCTTAGTTCTTTGGAGGCTCTTAGCAGGTTATCCGCCTTTCTTCTCGTTCTCAGGTGTTAGCTTGTGAGTTACCCTGAATGAGCTTGGTCATTCTGTCCTCCTCTTCCATGGCGAAGTCTACTTCCCTCTACTGTATTGTAGTCTTTCCAATTTTCCATGAGCTTTTCCTTAATCTTTTTTCGAGATTTTCACGCCCTTGGTATCGTGAAAGTGTGAAGAAATCTGCGAGTTCGAAGTTCCTTAGATCCTGAGTATCTTTCAATAAAGACCCTGAATAGAATTAAGTCTTTATCAAGATTTTACCTTTTCCTCACTCAGCACAACCTCCGGAAACCCGCCAAATTCCAGTAAATATTAATGTTTATTTATTTAATTTATTTTTTGCAGACTCGTCACGACCAGTCCTTTTGCCTTGAGGCGCCCTTTAATAGCTGAAGGAAGGAGGAGCTAAGACAGGGTTCTCCCCCTTAGCTGTGTTGCAATCTCTTTGCTTTTTGATGGCTAATTTAGAAATCTACTACTGAAAATTTTTTAAAATTTTTATATAAAATATAAAAAAGTTAAAATCAATCCTCCGAAATCTTCTTCTTTACTTCCTCGACAGCACTCGTGTCCTCGAGAGTTGTGACATCTCCAATTGCTTCTCCTTTCTCTATCGCTCTCAAAATCCTCCTCATAATCTTGCCGCTCCTCGTCTTCGGTAGTTTGTCGAGGAAGTGGATCTCCTCTGGAACGGCTATAGGCCCTATGAGGTTCCTGACGTGCTGCTTGAGCTCCTTCTTGAGTTCGGGAGTTGGATCGAACCCCGCCTTTAGCACGACGAAAGCTACTGGCACCTCACCCTTAACCTCGTGCGGCTTTCCGATTACTGCTGCCTCACTCACAGCCTTGTGAGCGACGAGAGCGCTCTCTATCTCAGCCGTTCCAAGCCTGTGGCCGCTAACGTTGAGTACATCGTCAACTCTACCAAGTATCCAGAAGTAGCCATCTTCATCAACTCTCGCACCGTCACCGCTGAAGTAAACGAGCTTTCCTGGATAGGCGCTCCAGTAAACTTTAACGTATCTATCTGGGTCGCCCCAGAGCGTTCTGAGCATAGAAGGCCAGGGCCTCGTTATTACGAGCTTACCGCCAACGTTCGGCGGGCACGGGTTGCCGTCTTCATCCCAAACCTCAGCCTTTATACCGGGGAACGGCTTTGTGGCTGAGCCGGGCTTGAGCTTTGTAACCCCAGGCAATGGAGTAATCATGAACATTCCTGTCTCTGTCTGCCACCAGGTGTCCATTATCGGGCATCTTTCTCCACCAATGACCCTGTAGTACCACTTCCACGCCTCTGGGTTGATCGGCTCTCCGACAGTCCCAAGCAGTCTGAGAGTACTCAAATCGTGCTTCTTTGGCCACTCCTCACCCAATCTCATGAAGAACCTGATGGCTGTAGGAGCCGTGTAGAGGATCGTAACCCCGAACCTCTCGACTATACTCCACCACCTGTCAGGCTTTGGATAATCTGGAGCCCCTTCGTACATCAGAGTCGTAGCTCCGTTGCTTAAAGGACCGTAAACGACGTAACTGTGACCGGTAATCCAGCCTATGTCAGCAGTACACCAATAGATGTCTTCGTCCTTTATGTCGAACACCCACTTCGTCGTTATGTGAGTTCCGACGTTGTAACCTCCGTGGACGTGCAAGACACCCTTTGGCTTCCCCGTCGTTCCAGATGTGTAGAGTATGAAGAGTGGATCCTCCGCATCCATGACTTCTGGCTCGCACTCCGGTTTGACTCCATACTGAATGTCGTGCCACCAGAGGTCTCTTCCTTCCTCCATGTTTATCTCGTTTCCAACCCTCTTAAGTACCACTACGTTCTGAACGCTTGGGGCGTCCTCTAAGGCGTCATCTACTATCTTCTTCGCTTCTATTACCTTGCCCCTCCTGTAGAATCCATCCATCGTTATGACCACTTTAGCCTCAGCATCGTTTATTCTGTCTCTCAGGGCTGAGGAGGAGAAACCTCCGAACACAACGCTGTGAATCGCTCCAATTCTCGCACATGCAAGCATCGCAACTACCAGCTCTGGAACCATTCCCATGTAGATTGTTACCCTGTCACCCTTCTTCACGCCCAAGTCCTTCAAAGCGTTCGCAAACCTACATACCCTCCTGTAGAGTTCGTAGTAAGTTATTACCCTGACCTCGTTCTCGGGCTCGCCCTGCCAGATTATTGCAGCTTTATTCTTTCTCCAGCTCTTTATGTGTCTGTCTAGACAGTTGTATGTTATGTTGATTTTACCGCCGATAAACCACTTGTAGAACGGCGGATTGCTGTCGTCAAGAACCTTGTCGTAGGGTTCGAACCACTCTATCTCGGTTTTAGCTATCTCGTCCCAGAATGAGACAAAGTCCTCCTCAGCCTTCTGGTAAACGCTCTCGTCCTTTACCCACGCCTTCTCTTTTATTTCCTCTGGTGGCTCGTAGATTTCCTCCACCTTGAGAAGGCTGTCTATCACCTTTTTCTCCATCTCAACACCCCAAAACTTAATTTTTTATTATGTTCAACCCGTGGAACAATGCTATATAAATTTTTCCACGTTAATTGTCGGCTAAAAACTAAAATATAGATATAAGCTGACACGTGCGACTATTAGTAACGCGAAACCTGACAGTTTTTAGGATTCGCGAGGTGTACGATGCCAGTTTAACGTTAAGAAGTATTTAAAACCTTGGGTTTTTTGGCTAAGCAGGAGTATTCGAAAAATTTGGATCTTTTCGACTATCCAAGAAGGTCGAGCGCAAGTTTGTCAACATCCTCTTCTCTGACTCTAACGGAGTTGTTAAGAATGTACCTGTACAGTTCCTCTCCCCACTCCACGCACTCGCTGGACTGGCATATCAGCTCCCTCCTGTAGTCGAAGAATCCGTTCTTGAAGTAGAAGAAGGATAACAGCTCTCTGTCCGTTACTATAAAGGAAAACTTCACATCCTCTCTCGAGAGGTAGAATCCTACATTCTCCTTTTTGAGCCCCCACTTCAGCTCCTCTCTGTAATTCGCCAGTATTTCTTTCATCACGTCTCTGTTCACTATTATTCCGATGTAATCCTTCTCGTCCACAACGCTCGAGAACAAACTCACATGCTCCGGAAAAAATATGCTCGTATAGCCCCTAACTTCCTTAGCTTCAATGACTGCGTTCACAAACTCCTCGTGAGGCCTGAAAGTGTCCTCCTTTTTCTCCACTATTCTGGCCTCGCTGAGCTGGTGCAGCCTTTCAAAGAGGTAGTCCGGAAGGAAGTCGAAACTATACTCGTTCATGATACTAAACTTTTCCATGAGCCTGTCGTAATCTTTCAAGAGTTCGCACACGCTCAGAACGAGGTTTCCCTTTGGCGTTATGCAGTAGTGCTCTCCCTTCTGCTCAACGAGTTCGAGGTTTGTGACCTTTCCGAGTATTTGCACCATGTGTGAGGTAGAAACGTTCAGAACGTTTTTTAGTTCGTTTCTCTTTTTTGGACCGTCTTTTAATGCTAAAAGAGCGTCTAAGATCCTTGGCGAGGAGAGTATCCTGAGCAGCTCCATTGGAACGTTTTTATTAACTTTGGCAATATTAAGTTTTTGTTAATATTAGTCATCAGAATAATTTGAGAAGATTTGAAAAGTAAATTCTCCGTCAGCGTCCTTCGAGAAAGTTTATCTACTATTTCCTTCAGAGTTGACGTGATGAAAAGCGATGTCAAGGTAGCAGAGGATCAGAAAAGCGAGTACTCTGCTTCTCACATCGAGGTTCTCGGAGATATTGAGGCCGTAAGAAAGAGGCCGGGAATGTATATAGGGGGCGTTGGGGTTAGAGGTCTCCATCACCTTCTCTGGGAGATAGTCGATAACTCGATAGACGAGGCTCTCGCGGGCTACTGCAAGAACATCAAGGTCACCCTGCACAAGGATGGCTCTGCGAGCGTGGAGGACGACGGGAGGGGCATACCGACAGAAATGCACGAGCTTGGAAAGCCGGCTTTGGAAATAGTTCTCACAAAGCTTCACGCCGGAGGTAAGTTCGACAGAAAAGCTTATAGGGTCTCAGGAGGTCTGCATGGAGTTGGCCTTTCGGTCGTGAACGCCCTCTCGGAGTGGCTCGAGGTAAGGGTGTGGAGGAACGGAAAGGAGTATTACCAGAGGTACGAGAGAGGTGTGCCGGTTGAACCGCTCAAAGTTGTAGGAAAGGCCGACAGGACGGGAACGTATATCAGGTTCAAACCAGATGAAGAGATATTTGAGGTTACTGAGTTCAGCTGGGAGATAGTTTCCCAGAGACTGAGAGAACTCGCTTACCTCAACAAGGGCGTAAAGCTCGAGCTTTACGACGAGAGGACAGGAGAGAGGAGGGTTTACTGCTACGAGGACGGAATAGTGGGCTTCGTCAAGAAGCTGAACTCTGGAAAGCCGGTTTTGCATGACGTCATATACCTAAGTGGAGAGAAAAGTGGCGTGATCGTGGAGGTTGCAATCCAGTTCACAGACACTGATGTTGAGAGAGCTCTGTTCTTTGCTAACAACATAAACACAGTGGAGGGGGGGACACACGCTGCTGGATTTAGAGCTGGTCTTACGAGAGCGATAAACGAGTTCGGGAAGAAGCACGTGAAGAAGTTCAAGCCCCTTACCGGAGTAGACATTAGAGAAGGTTTGACAGCTGTCGTGTCAGTCAAGGTTCCTGAGCCACAGTTCGAGGGACAGACGAAGACGAAGCTAACGAACAGCGAGGTAAGAACTGCTGTGGATTCTATAGTTTACTCCGGAATGCTCGAGTGGCTCGAGGAACATCCGAACGAGGCGATAAAGATAATAGAAAAGTGCGTGCTCGCGAGGAAAGCGAGGGAAGCTGCGAAGAGAGCGAGAGAGCTCGTGAGAAAGAAGAAAGAGGGATTGACTCTTCCCGGAAAGCTTGCGGACTGCTCGTCAAAAAGGCCTGAGGAGAGAGAACTCTTCATAGTGGAAGGTGAGAGTGCTGGAGGATCGGCTAAGCAAGCAAGGGACAGGCGTTTTCAGGCAATTCTACCGATAAGAGGCAAGATTATAAACGTCGAGAAGGCCGGGATGAACAGGGCGATGAAGAATGAAGAGATAAGGGCGATAGTGGCTGCCATAGGTGCTGGAGTTGGCAAGGACTTCGACATAACGAAGGTGAGATACAGGAGAGTCATTATAATGACAGATGCGGACGTCGATGGGGCTCACATAAGAACGCTCCTGCTCACGTTCTTCTACAGGTACATGAGGCCGCTGATAGAGAGCGGATACTTGTACATAGCCCAACCCCCGCTTTACAGGATAAAGAAGGGTAAGAAAGTTTATTACGCCTACTCCGATAGAGAGCTGGAGGATGTGCTGAAGAGGCTTGGTGATAAGGTAGAGGTTCAGCGTTACAAAGGTTTAGGAGAAATGAACCCCGAGCAGCTCTGGGAGACGACGATGAATCCCGAGAACAGGTACTTGATTCAGGTTACGATAGAAGACGCAAAGAAAGCAGACGAGCTGTTCTCTATTCTCATGGGGGAGGATGTTGAGGCGAGGAGGAAGTTCATAGTAGAACACTCAAAGGAAGTTAAGAACTTGGACATCTGATTTTTGACGGTTTAACACTTCTGCGAGCATTTAGAGTTTTTTAGTTTTAGAAAAATAAATTTCTAATTAGATTCCAAAAACTTAGCTTAAAGCTTAAATCTTAAATTGAAATTAAAAATATTCAAAATTTAAAGCTCGTAACTCGGAGTTTTTGGTATCGTTGTTAAAATTACCCTACCGAACTTCGTCCATTCTCCCATAACCTTCCCGAGTCCCTGAGATGTGCCGTACGCGACGTAAGCCGGGCCATTTCCTGAAAGTCCGGCGCACAATCCAGCTTTTTCCGCTATTCTGACGGGTTCGTCTGGGTAACCAAGAATGGTACAGCAATAATCG